>CAYMKM010000146.1:0-4396 GCA_964390985.1 uncultured Clostridia bacterium
AAAGGCTGCATGCCAGCTAGTTCAATGTATTCATTCGCTGGATCGGCCCGCTTTAGTTGAGGCTTTGTCTGGTTTATCAGGTCCCGATATTCCAAAGCTGCTTATGCAGGTAAATATCTCTGGTGAGGTGAGTAAACATGGTGTAGCACCAGAGAAGGCAATAGAGTTAGCTAAGCGTATAAGCCATGCAGGGCTGCCTTTATGCGGATTGATGACTATTGCTCCACTAGTGGAAGATACAGAGTTAGTGCGGCCGATCTTCCGTCAGCTACGGATATTATCAGAAAAGATTAGGGACCTAGCTTTACCGGGGGTTAGCATGGAATGCTTATCTATGGGAATGAGCGGAGATTTCACAGTGGCGATTGAAGAAGGGGCCACCATGGTTAGGGTTGGATCTGCCATTTTTGGACGGCGCTATTAGAACTTATCTATAGTACCGGTCGAGGAGGTCATGTCACGTGGGTGAGCGGTTTCTGGACAAGGTGCTGCATTTTATGGGTATACAGGAAGATGATGACGATGAGCAAGCCGCTGCAGCTGAGGATATTGAGGATTCAACTCGTCAGCCTGTAGTGGAAGAGGGGCGTAAGGGAAGGGTAGTTAACCTGCCAGGAAGGCAAAGGGAGCATACGCGTGGACCACGCCCACTTCAAGCAGCTACTGGCACAACAGCAACAGCTGGTAAGTGGCGCATTTCCGTTATAGAACCTACCAGGTTTGAGGATGTCCAGGTTGTATGCGATCACCTAAAGCATCGTTGGCCTGTACTTGTTTGCGTTGAGGGTCTGGAAAAGGAGCTATCCAAACGGATCATTGATTTTGTCAGCGGCACTACTTATGCCATTGATGGGCAGGTGCAACGGGTAAGCGAAGGTATATTTATCTTTGCTCCCAGTAATGTAGTTATTGATGCAGATATCCAGCACGATTGGGAGGAGGAATCAGAATAGTGGTTGCTACAAGCACCCGGATGGCTATTGTCGGGGCGGGGAATATGGGCGAAGCGCTGCTTAAAGGATGGCTGGCCAAAGGGGTCGTTCAACCCGAGGATGTGAGTGTAGCCGAAGTGTTACCCCAACGGCGTACTTACATTGCCAATACATATCAAGTAGATGTTCATGCTAACATTGAGCAAGTTGTGCAAGGTGCACAAGTAGTGGTTATAGTTGTAAAACCTAATCAGGCAACTCAGGTCCTTCCTGAAATTAAAGCAGCCTTGGATCCAAAAGCCTTAGTTATTTCTATTGTAACGGGTTTATCGCTTCAGCAACTGCAAAAGGAATTAGGACGGCAAATAGCAGTGCTACGTGCGATGCCTAACACTCCTTGCTTGGTGGGTGCTTCTGCTAGTGGACTTAGCCCTGGTAGGAATGTAACACCAGAGCAAGAAGCGCTGGCCTTAGAGCTTTTTCAAGCTGTGGGTATAGCGTTTATACTTGATGAGCATCTACTAGATGCTGTGACTGGCCTTTCAGGTTCAGGTCCAGCTTATGTCTATTTAATTATAGAAGCAATGGCTGCTGGAGGCGTACATGCAGGGTTACCTGCAAATGTAGCTAAAGCTTTGGCGGCGCAAACAGTGCTGGGTGCAGCCAGCATGGTGCTTAACGGTAATGAGCATCCTGCTGTACTTCGCGAAAAGGTGACTACGCCAGCAGGCACCACAGCCAGTGGTTTGCTGGTTATGGAAGAAGCGGGAGTACGCGCTGCATTAATGCAGGCAGTGTTATCTGCTACACAACGCGCGCGAGAGCTGAGGGAGTGTTCTTGATGCGCATATCGGGCTTAGTAATGGCTATTGGCGATGTATACGGGTTGATGATCATTATCCGTGTCTTTTTAAGCTGGGTTCCCTCGCTACCCAGGAGCATTGATTTTTTGCAGCCAGCAGTTGATTTTATAAATAAAACCACTGATTGGGTGTTAGTACCTACCAGACGTTTGGTTCCGCCAATAGGGATGTTTGACTTTTCACCAGTTGTAGCCTACATAATTGTTATCACGGTTAGAAGCTGGTTATCCAGTTTGTTATGGAGTCGTGGTTTTTAGATCTTATGTGTTATGGAGAATGAAAATGAGGCTAGATCGTCAAAAATTACTTGGTCACCTTACTAATGCCGAAGAGCGCTTAATTGGTGCCCGTGCAATGGATGCTGCCGATAAAGCATTGCAGCTAGGCGAACCGGTGGCTACTGGCTTTTTAGACCCGTCTGGTCGTGAGATAGCCCAAGGCGTGTTGGGTGCCATACCTTCAGTAAGGACGCGAGCTTATGGGGGTTATACGCAAGCAGAATACCAGATCTTGATGGTGTTTCCCGAGTATTACCTTATAGAGCTTTTGGATCCTGCTTTATATGCGGTGCAAGTGAGTGGAGACTTTCCAGCAAATAGCGTCAATCACGGCGATTTTTTAGGTGCCATTTTGGCCACTGGTCTGCAACGCGATAGGGTAGGAGATATTATTTTAACACCTAACGGGTGTCAGGCCGTGGTAGGTAAACAGGCACTTGCCACATTGACAACGCATTTACGACAAGTGCACCGCGTGCCTGTGCTGGTGAAAGAGATTGATCTAGAACAACTAATGGTAACGCCACAGCGAGTGAAGAACCTAAGCACCACGGTAGCTTCGCTACGAATTGATGCAGTTGCTGCCTTTGGGTTTGGTATGTCGCGTACAAAAATGGCGCGCGAAATAAAGGGAGGACGCCTTAAGCTCAATTGGCGCGTCATTATTGACCCAGCGCAATCAGTGGCTGTCGGCGACGTTATATCCATGCGCGGCAGAGGACGGGTTACTGTAGATGAAATAAAAGGTGAAACCCGCAAAGGCCGTATTGTTTTAGCTCTCACCCGCACCATATAAGTAATGGGAGGGATTATTATTGCTTACGCCACGCGATATTTTACATATGGAGTTTAGAAGGGTTTGGCGTGGTTACAATCCTAGCCAAGTCGATGCCTTTTTGCACCGCATTGTAATTGAATATGAAGCGCTTGCGAAAGAGAATGCTTCTATTAAACGGGAAATTGAAGAGGAAGATAAGGCTCCAAAGGTAGATGAGCAAAAAGTTGCAAATCTAAATCAGGCCATAACAGCTCAGCAAGAGCGGGTGCGAGCCTTGCAACAAGAAGAAACTAATATTCGCCAGCGGATTGCCTATTTTGTGGAGCAGTACTTGGAGTTGTTGCAGGTGGGGCACACTGAGGCTAAGCAACTCACTGAATTGATACGTGGGTGGCAAACAGCAGCCGCTACAACAGATGAATCAGGGTTGCCTGAGTAGGCAACCCTGATTATTAGCTTAACGCATGCCCAACCGAGAGAGCAGCTCGTTTACAGCAGCTTCGTGTTGTTTTATGCGTAACGATAAGCTTTGTTTGTTGCATGTCTCTACAATCATTCCCTTAGTACCTAGCAATATAGAGACGGCTCTGGCTAGGCTCCCCTTAACTGGATACCTTAACGTGGTAAAAGCGTAGTTCGATTTTGCTACAGTAAGGCTGGCAGCATCGGCCATGGCTTTAGCCATAACGTAGGCATCGCCAATGGGATAGTAAATAACTGTCTGCCCCACTGAATTGGAGTTTAGCAAATGGTAATCGTAACCCTCGTGCATATCTATCAACCAGTCTGGTTGGTATTTTTTCATTAGATTCAATATGTCAGTGGCCAGATAGTTGTTGGGGCTACCATCTTTGCTATAGGGGAAATCGCGATTGAGATCGCCTAAACTACTTGTGCGGGTACGAGCTGTTACTGCCGGTTTGTTCAACTGCGGTATTATTAACAAGCGACCCTTTTTCACAGTGTAGTTTGTCATTAATTCAGCAGCTTGCCACCCGGCTATCTCGTTACCATGCATGCCACCAGTCACAACTACAGTTGGGCCAGGTACTCCGCTATCGTAGAGATAATAAACAGTCTCATGCGTCTTTCCGACTGCAAGTAAACCACTTGTGCGTTGCCCAGGCTGCGCAGGTTGTTCGGGCTGTTCAGGCTGTTCAGGCTGCGGTTCTTCCGGGGTGGGTTCCGATGGTTTCTCCGGTTGCGTAGGTGGTTGTGGGAGTGGTTGTACCGGCCATTTAATAATGGGCTGCCAGCTACTGCCCATATACGATGACCAACCAAAACTGGCCTGGCCTAGAAAGCTATACGTGCCTGCCAGAGTGCATGTTGGCGTTAAAAACACCGTTAATGCAATGGCCAAAGCGATCAAGAGTGTGCTTCTCGTACAACGACTTTTGCGGCAATTATTGTGTTGAATAATCATCAACTATCTCCTTCCTACCTCGTCATTGGCGTAAAAAGAGAGGCTAACCTTCAAGAAAGGTTAGCCTGTTTTGGTAAGCTCTTCTTTATGAGGGCAGTAAGCTGATTGGCTGTTTGGTC
>CAYMKM010000147.1:0-4395 GCA_964390985.1 uncultured Clostridia bacterium
TCGGATGCACTATTTATAATCTAGTAGGATCGGCTGTTGTTGAGCTAGGATGGCGAGTTGTAAAATGCTATGGGTTGTGGACTTTGATTCCAATTATAGTTGTTGTCATTTTACTGATAAGGAGGCGGCGAGCACTCGCAACCTAGTAACCACGCCAATGGTTTGTGTTACATTTTCCATTGATGCGTCATTTCTGATTATTTTTTAATGTTATTGTTTACCGAGCCATGCTGCTGTTATACACTGTAGCTGTTAATTGCTGAATGCTTTTTCCTAGTAGCAAGGAGTTTCAGATAATACAGCGAAGTATTTGTTATGGCTTACATTATTGTGTTATCATTGATTGCTATTATCGCGGGGGCACTTCCACAAACGCTCTTTTTCGTACTGGAGTTCGTGTTTGCCAGTGCTGCTACGCTGGCAATTGCCCGCCGCTCTCTGCCCATAGCCATAGGTACAGCGGTCCTAGCTGCCGGTACCGTAGCCTATTTTCACCATTTATACCTCATCGCTTTTCTAATTGTAATAGAAACTATCTGTATAGGGCTTCTCATGCGAAGAAAAATAAATGTAATAGCCGCTGCCTCCATGTTTTGGTCCATAGTGACACCAATATTATTCTTTGGTATCATGCGCAGCGGAGTTCACATGCTTCTCGCAGCCCTTATTGCTAGCAAGTATTTTCTTAACGGTTTAATCAATGCGGTAATAGCTAGTCTCGTAGTATCTGGTACGCCTTTACAACAGATGCACTACACTGGTCGCAAAGAGCTAATATCATTGCGCGAACAGGTACTTACTTTACTAGTCGGTTTTGTATTAGTGCCTGGCTTTGCTTTCATGTCTATTGGCAGCTATTATCAAGCAAGTTCAGTGGACCGCTATGCACAAGCCCAGCTAAGCTTGTTACAAGGACAACTGACAAGCACAATTAACCAGTTGCATCCCGATCTTGCTAGAAGTCGTTTAGCTGATGTACCAATTCGCCAAACAGCAAACATAGATGGTCTACAAAGACAGTTGCATGAATGGGTAGCTAAAGCCTCTCTTGAAGCTCCTTTTTTGGAGGCTACTTTCTTTGATATTGACGGTATGATCGTGGCTAGTACATCTGCAAACCTACCCGTCGGTACCTTTATTAAAGGTACCGAATACCGAAAACTTCAAAACAACGATCGCCTTATTACAGTTCTACATAGTAACGATTCGGACCAAAGACAGCCTTGGCGAACTTCCTTTTTTGCCAGTAGTAGAATAGCTGATGCCACTTTGCCCATCAGCATGGTATTGCAACTACCCAAAGCACCTATGATCGAGCGCCTCTACCCAGTATTTTTCGCATCAGTAATTCTGTTAATAGTGCTTACATTAGCCTCACTCACCCTAGCTGATGTTCTTAGTACTCGTTTGGTACAACCACTAAGATACTTAGCTACCCTAACCACTCATTTACCTGAAAGGTTAGCTAGTGGTGAAGAGCCTACCTGGCCGGAAGAGCACACATACGAAGCCGCTATTTTAGCCCGCAACCTAAAAAGTATGGCCCTCTCCCTCTCGCAATCATTTAACCGTTTACAAAACGCCAATGTAGATTTAGAGAGGTTAGCGCGCGAAGATTATCTCACTGGTCTTGCTAACCGTCGCCATTTCCTCAACATGCTGGAAAAATCCATATCAGAAGCTGAAAGTAAGCGCGATATGGGCTTTGGTGTCTTATATATTGATCTTAATGGTTTCAAACGGGTTAATGATGAGATGGGCCACTCCGCAGGTGATACCTTGCTCGAGGCGGTTGCTAGTCGTTTAAAACGCTTTACCAGAGAGTACGATATGGTAGCTCGCTTAGGCGGTGACGAGTTCGCCGTTATCTTACCAAGAGTATGTAAAATGTCCGAAGCAGGTAATGCCGCTCAACGTATTTGTTCCTCCTTGGCCGATCCATTCACCTTATCTGGCCAAAAAGTTTACATTACTGCAGCGTACGGCGCTGCATTGTTCCCCACCGACGGTGTTGATGTTTCTACTCTGCTTAAAATAGCCGATGCTCGCATGTATGCAAATAAATCGGCAGCAAAATCAGATGCTAAATCAACCGATCATACAGCTCAATCCAGCTAAAAGTCCTGACCTGTTTTTATTACTTTTGGCACTTGTTTTGTTCCCTGCCTTCAGTAATAATTACTAATAAGTAATGGTTACTTGCGTCTCCTATTATACTCAGTATGGAGGTGATAACAATATTCACCGCTCGCCAAGCTCTGATAAGCCAAGGTTTAAAAGTTACACCGCAACGCTTGGCCATATACAAAGCACTTTTAGCGACTACTGCTCATCCAACTGTAGAATCTATTCATGAATACTTGAGTGCGGATTACCCAACAATGAGCTTGAACACTGTTTATACTACACTAAAGGCTTTAACCAAAGCTGGCTTGGCTCGGCGGATAGATGTCGGCGATAGCTTTCGCTACGATAGCAACTCGCTACCGCACGCTCACATTGTATGTACAGCCTGTCACCGCGTTGATGATTTGCTGGCACACATTGACAATACCCTCAAGCAACTACCAGGCCAAGCGGCTAGTGCTTCTGGGTTCCAGGTCAAAGATTACTCAGTTTACTTTTATGGAATTTGCCCACAATGTCAACGGGATAATAAAAAAGGAGGTCGTATTAAATGAATATCGATGGTAGCCGCACACAGCAAAATCTATTGGCCGCTTTCGCTGGTGAATCGCAAGCTCGCAACAAGTATACCTACTTCGCCAGTGCTGCTCGTAAAGAAGGGTATGAGCAAATAGCTGCTATTTTCGAAGAGACGGCCAACCACGAAAAAGAACATGCCAAACGCATTCTTCGCTTTCTTAATGGCATTGGCGACACAGCAGAAAACCTAAAACAATCTGCTGAAGGCGAGCGACATGAATGGACCTCCATGTACGCTGAGTTTGCCCAAATAGCACAGGAAGAAGGGTTTACGCAAATCGCCAAGTTCTTCAGCGCCGTAGCTGAAGTAGAAAAAGAGCATGAGAAAAGGTTCAACGCCCTGCTTGAAAATGTTCAGGCTGAACGCGTCTTTAGTCGAGACGATGAATCCACCCGCTGGAAATGCCGTAACTGTGGTTACATCCATACCGGTAGCGAGGCACCTAATGTTTGCCCCGCTTGCATTCACCCACAGTCATTTTACGAGCTGTTAGCAGAAAACTACTAATCTGTACCCATACAAAGAAGCCAGTGCTGCACCCGTTTTGGGAGTAGCACTGGCTTCTTTTTTGCACCCTTATTAAGCTTGGTAAACTATACGACCCTCTACAATTGTGGTATGCACATTAATGCGGTCATCAAAAATAACTACGTCTGCTTTCAAACCTGGACTGAGCATCCCCCGCTCTTTTTCCAAGTGATGAATGCGAGCCGGTACAACAGTAGCCATTTTTACTGCTGTTGATACGTTTAAACCTACCAACTCTACCATGGTGCGTACAACCTGATCCATCGTAGCTACGCTAGAAGCGAAAGCAGTGCGATCAGCTAACTTGGCTACATACTGACCAGGACGTGTTGGCACTTCAAAGACACTTGGAACCTCATCCTCTACCACAACTTCCAGGCCAAATAAATTATATTTACCCGGCCCTTGCCCCGCAGCGGCCATTGCATCGGTAGTCAAACATATTTGCTGACTTCCCTTCGCCTTTAGGGCCATTTTTATTAAACTGGGCGGCAAATGATGGCCATCAGCAATAAGTTCACAGGTAAGCTCATCTAGCGCTAATACTGCTTCTACCACGCCTGCCACTCGGTAGGCCTGTTCGCGCCTAACGCTCGACATGCCAGAAAACAGGTGAGTGGCATGAGTATAACCGTTCTCAATTGCTCGCACCACATCCTGGTATGAAGCGTCAGAGTGACCAACAGCAGCTACAATACCTCGGGAACGCAACTCTTGCCCTAACTCCAGAGCCCCGGGTAACTCCGGTGCGGCTGTTATTTTTCTTATGCACTTATACCTCTCCAGCAAGGGTAAATAATCCTGGGGTACGGGCGTTTTGAGGTAAGCGGCGTTTTGTGCTCCTTTTTGGTTTTCACTAAAATAAGGACCTTCCAAATGCACTCCTAAAACTTTAGCACCATCGTATGTGGTGTTCATAGCTTCTTCGCATGCTTGTAAAACTTGCTCTATGACAGTCATGGGGCTAGTAAGTGTAGTAGGCATAAAGGATGTAACGCCACCACGAGCATGTAACCGTCCGCAAGTCAAAATACTATCGACGGTTCCGGCCATCACATCGCCGCCAGCGCCACCATGTACATGGCCCTCAATGAAACCTGGCGCAATATAACAACCTTGAGCATCTATAACTGGTGTACCCTTTGGTGCTGTAACTGCCT
>CAYMKM010000148.1:0-4361 GCA_964390985.1 uncultured Clostridia bacterium
CGGGCGGAACTGCCATTGTGCGATGCCATAAAACCAATAATCAATTGCCACACTCTCCAAATGTCTACTATGTATAAGACAGAATGCCGTTCTACATATATAGGTGTCAATCCTGCTACCCATTAGTTAATGCAGCTACGTTGGCAGATTAAAGGAATTGCGGCTAACAACCAGAACATACGCAATACAATAAATGCTAAACAATTGACATGAGGAGAAGGGTGGCCATGCAACAACGCGATAGTACGGGAATCAAACCCTTAACTACAGATGATCAGAAAGAGTTTTTATCGACAGTATTTGCTCATTCACCTGTTGGTATGGCCTTCCTTGACCCTAACCTTATTGTGCAATCGGCTAATTACC
The DNA here is from genome assembly GCA_964390985.1 of uncultured Clostridia bacterium. Taxonomy (GTDB): domain Bacteria; phylum Bacillota; class Limnochordia; order DTU080; family DTU080; genus CAYMKM01. The sequence goes on from CAYMKM010000148.1 coordinate 367, forward strand.
GCTATGCTCGTCAGATATGCTCAACTGTACGTGAACTTATTGGTAAGCATGCCAGCGAAATTGTACCTGGATGGCATGAGCATTTTGCTAATGTTGATTGGGCCAACAAAGCCACACCATTTGAGGTGAAGGCATATCCCTACCGTTTTCCGGCCCCATCGCAGCGAGGCGTCACATATTGGGATGCCAGTTTTGCTCCGATTTGCGGGCAACAAGGTCGCTTTTTAGGTTGGCTATTTATGCAGCGTGACGTAACTAAAATTATACGCTCCATGCAAGAACGCGACTTCTTACTAGAACGTATTTCGCAAACCAATGATCAGCTAACCTTGAGCAACATACGTGCTCAACAAAACGCCAGGCAAGCGGAGGCCGCCAAAGTGGCAGCGGAGCGTGCTGCCAATTATCTTGGCCGTTTGCAAAGTGTGACAGAGCGGTTATCTGCTGCACTTACCTTATCGGAAGTAGCAGATATAATTGTGGAACAAAGCGTAGCTGCATTGCGTGCTAGCGCTGGCTGTCTAGTTCTGCTAGATGCAGTGAACAATCAGGTGCGGTTAGCGGGAGCAATCGGTTATAGCGATGATGTTATAGAACGATGCCGGCAGTTTCCACTAATTCCCAACGGACCGTTATCAATGGCCATGAAAAATAAGGAACTACAGTTTTACGAGTATTCACAAATGGCACGATTTACAAATCTAGGTACGAACAGCGGCCTAATCAGCGAGAAGACGCAAGTTTTTGTGTGCGTACCTTTAATAGCGAACAATACTGTATTGGGAGCGTTAGGGCTTAGCTTTACCGAACACTGCTTTTTTACCGAAGGCGACCAATCGCTCTTACGAGCTTTAGCCCAACAATGTGCTCAAGCGCTGGAACGTGCCAATTTATACGATGCTTTAGAGCAAGCACGAGCTCAGCTGGAAAGCCGGGTGGAAGAACGAACCTGGGAATTGGCGGAGGCCAACGCCGTTTTGCGGCGAGAGATGGCAGAACGCATCCAGGCCCAAGCGGCATTAGCCCAAGCACAGGAAGAGAAAGAACGTTTGCAAAACCAGTTCATTCAAATAGCGGCACACGAGCTACGCAACCCAATGGCGGCGGTGAAGGGCATTTGTAGTTTATTGCGACGGCGAGTTGAGAATGGGCGAACTCTATTAGACTTACCGCAGAAGCTTACTATTTTACAGCGTGAGATAGACCGTTTAGCCGATTTGGTGAACGAAATGTTGGAGGCTTATCGTGTTCAACGCGGCTACCTATCCTTAAATAAAATGCGCATCAATCTGGAGAGTGTTTTACATGCATCGTTGGCTACATTTATGGCTGTCGATGAGGAGAAACACCAATTCCTCCTGGAGTGTATAAATCAAAGGGAGGCATGGGTATGGGGTGACCCACGTCGATTAGAAGATGTAATGCGTAACATATTGAGTAATGCTGTGAAATACTCGCCTACGCATAGTCCGGTCATAATAAGATTGCTCACTACTGCCGAGAAAGCAACGCTAATTGTACAAGATAAAGGAGTAGGAATTCCAGCGGACCAGTTAGATAGCATTTTTACCAGTTTTTTCCGCGCTACAAATGTTGTTTTAAAAGGGCCGGGCGGGCTGGGTTTGGGTTTACGTATTTGTCAAGATATTGTAGAGCAGCATAATGGCCGCATATGGGCGGAGAGCGTTCTTAACGAGGGTACCACTTTTTATATGGAACTACCAGTATGCCAATAACTCACGGTGTAGGCCGTACTCGAAAGGAAAAATACATACTATTTTTCCCCGTAGTAAGCCACAGCTTCAACCAGGTGATATCGGTTGCTAACACATCTTCTTTCTCATAAACAAGGATAGCGTGGTATATGCTAGATAAACCGCTGAAAGCACCCTCAACTCTTTGCTGTATGACAAATATATGTTTAGGCGGCAGCTTTTTACCAGCGGAATTCTCTAGTACCACTTGCTCCGGAGATATAAGCGATGTAACAGGGTGTAAATAAAGCTTTACTAAAATGAACCGACCGGTCATTATATCACTGAGGGTAATATCTTTTTGCCCAATAGCTGACGCTGCTTCTGTCACTAATTGCCAGGTAGTAACATCCATTAGTTGCGATTCTGCTACTAAAGCAAGGCTTTGCGGGCTCCAAATTCGTTCACCGCTATAAAGAGCGGGCCCTAAATCTGTACTGAATAAGCCGTTAGGTGGCTTAGTGCTGGCACAAGGGGTACAATCGTCATTGGCGCTTATAATAGCCGCGTTAGGCATAACAGCTAGGGCAACTATGAAAAGCAAGCATATAAAAATGCGGCGAGGAAAAGACATTAGCAACCCTCTTATACTTTATTTTCCATTTGTTTGTTTCGGACTGATTGCGTATACCAAATAACCAGAGCTACCACTAAAGCTATGATAAAAATGATCAATGATCCACTTAAACTATTCATAGCTGCAGGCCATATTAATAATGTTAAAGCTAAAGCGAGCATTATTGTGCCGCCTAGCAGTTTTAGTAATCGACCGTGTTTCTCTTCCAGCCTGCCGACTTGCATAGAGAATAAAACCACACCAAACAACACCAATTCATCGAGCAGGTATATAAGCAGATATACTAACAGTAACGATAGGTACGCAAATTTATCGAGAGAGTTCTTAGCCACCAGGGCCGACCAGATGATAGGGAATCCGGCAGTGCATGGTAATTCTACTAAGGTAATACCTAGGGCCATGCCAGCAGTCGCTAGAATGGTGGTGGGTAAGCGTTGTTGCTGCATAATGCGGCGAATGTTTTGGTAGATACCCGGTTTGTGTTTTGCTGAAATAGTGAGAGACGGCCCTTGGCCGAAGCGGAAGAAATCCTTTATATTAACTATACCAAAAACCAAAGCGAAAATAGCAACTATGGCTTGTATCCAGCGGGTAAAGCCTACATAGGTGAATGCGTTGAGTAATCCAACCATAAATAATCCGTAGGCGCTGGCAGTTATGGTGAGAAAAGTGATGCCTACTATGGCTGCTTTTCGACGGGAGCCGGAGTTGACTACAATACCCAGCAATAATGAGAGTACCCACAAAGAGCAGGGGTTAACTCCATCAACCGCAGCTATGAGAACTGTCGCTAGCAATAGCGGTTTGGTGCTTACATCAATAGTAGGCAAAAAAGGTAAGTGCAAGGTGGTTGAAACAGGATCTTGCCGATCTGTTTTTTTAATCCCTAGCTCCCAAGGGTTTGGGCAGGATTTAGTAAGGCAGGAGGATATTGTAGCAGTTACTTCTTGGCGAATCTCCTCGTTAAAACCTATCCAGTAGCGGTCACCTATGAATATAACTGGTACGCCTGTCAACTCAGCATCGTAGGCGGCGGCTATTTCCTCCATCAGTTTATTATTCTCTTCATCGTACCATACCTCGTACGAATGTAAGCGTAATGCATTTGGGTTCTTAGCAACAAAGCTGTTCAGAAATGGTTTCGCCTGTAGACAGTGGGGACAACCATCACCCCAAAAAAAGTAGATGTTGAGTATTGGAGCTGCTGTAACCGCAGATGAGAAGGTGGCTACCAACCACATACTTATTAAAAAAAGAGTAGCTAAACGCCAGGCCCTACTGGCAATACCAATGATGCCTTTCAAATGAAACGCTCCTTGTGGCTGGTCTACTGCTGATGGTGTATTTTCGGCAACGATATTGCAATAGCCTGCTATTAAAGCGAGGGCGGCCACCAGTTAAAAATGGTAAGGCCGCCCTAAATATATATTATTTTTTGCTTTTTTTGGCCAATCCAGGTGGAATAACCTTTTTGGTATGTTTTGTCTTCGGCGCTACTGGTTGCTTCAACAACTCAATAGATATTTTATAACGTCCAGTTAGCTTAACCCAACTCTCTCCTTTGGCCCGAGCATCTATTACTACGGATGGCTTCACCTGCGCCCGACTGGCCAAATTTAAGCAAAGGGCAACATCGGTCACAGACATGCCCTGTTTCACCCAGA
>CAYMKM010000149.1:0-4270 GCA_964390985.1 uncultured Clostridia bacterium
TTCCTTAACGCCACTGATCACATCAATCCATTAGCGATTAATGGGCAATTGCCGTAACTCCAGCACCGGCCAATACTGCGGTTTGTATGTTATAACCTTGTTGAGTCTTCGCTTCTACTACAACAGAAGCCTCCACATTAGGCGGACCGGATTCATCGTTGAAATCATTAGGTTCTTTTGTTTGGGTTTTAGCCTCAGAACGCAGTCTGCCCCTGTTTCACATAACCCACTAAAACTTTGCCAGTGTTCGCAGTGGGTGAAGTTAGTTCAAATCCAACTGCGTATCCTCCTAACTCATCTATCATATAGTCAATGTCATAAAAGTAACCTTCCTTTAATTGCTCACCAGCTGCACGCGTGGACGAACCTAAACGAATATTCTCGTTAACAACCAAATGAACGTACCCCTGGGGACGCGTAACAACCGCTTGAACCATATAATCAACATCGTCTTCTTCATTGTCAGTCTTATACTCAATCCTATAGACTGCCGGTAACAGTGCTGCATCTATGTCACCTGCATAGACATACCTGGCTCAAGGCAGAAAGAGGCTTCGCTGAATGAGATGCGCAAAATTGGCGCTCGTTTCGGTTGGTGAATCCGCTTTCCCTTTGCGCTAAGCATTGACTATTTGGCGGTTACCACACTCCAATTACCGTGTGCGTATGAGAATAAGTGATCAAACCGTCTCTCTTTTCCTTTTCTTCCACCTATAATATCAAGTAGTACGCCTATGGCGGTGCCTTTATCTGGGCGTAATCGATAGGCCCTTATATCCGGTGGATTACGCCGTAGACTCACTACCAATTGAATCAAGTCCGGATAAGCAGCTTCACGTATATCACTCTCTGATGGTATAGCCCGACTGCGTGGATGCGAATGGTAAATTCCCAGCAGATCCCAACCCATCGTAGCAATATAGGCAAAGGCCTCTGCCTGCTTGTCAGCATCGGCTAAAAAGTGCTGCCTTGGTTCTGATGCGACGTTCGGTATAGGTATCACTGCTACCACTTTACCTATAGGACCGGCTAGCAACCCACAAGCCTCTCGCGGCAACTCACCTCGACAATGATTAATAACTTCATCTAGCAAAGAGTGAGGCATGCTTATTGATGGCAAACTTGATCCTCCTTATTTAACATTACGAGCAATTTGGGCAGCATTCATCAGTAGCACAGCTACCTCCGGTCTTGTTATTTGTGCTGGTGGCGCTTGACCCGCAGCCAACATAGCCCGCACTTTACTGCCGCTAAGGCTAATATGCTGACTAGTTGGGTGCGGACAAGTTTTGGCGGAAGCCATCTGCGCGCATTGCTGACAATAAAATGTGTGCTCAAAAAAGAGCGGCTCAATGCCCAGTTCAACCGCTGAAAACTGGGCAAAAATGCGTTGTGCATCGTAGGTACCATAGTAATTGCCTACCCCAGCATGGTCGCGACCTACAATAAAGTGTGTGCAACCATAGTTACGCCGACAAATAGCGTGAAATACCGCTTCACGCGGCCCGGCGTAGCGCATTGCCGCCGGGAAACCCGCCAATAACACCCGATCTGGCGGATAGTAGTTAGCCAAAATGGCCTGGTAGCTACTAAGGCGTGTGCAAGCTGGAATATCATCTGCTTTGGTTTCACCCATCAACGGATGTAACAACAGACCGTCCACTATTTCTAAAGCACATTTTTGCATGTATTCGTGCGCCCGGTGAATTGGGTTGCGCGTTTGAAAACCAACCATGGTTTGCCAACCCATATTTGCTGCTATGGCCCGTACGGCTGCGGGATCATTTTCTATGACAGCAAACGGTGAGGGTGGCCGACGAAACAGGGTAATTGGTCCCCCAAGTAAGTATTCACCCTGTGCATATAACCGCTGCACACCAGGGTGCGCTACATCGGTGGTACGGTACACAGCCTGCGCCTCTTGCTGTTTATCATAGGAGAATACATCGTGCACAACCATTGTAGCCAACGGTACATCCTTATAACACAAGGCTACTTCACTGCCAATTCCCACGGCATGGGCCACTTCTTTTTCTACTGCCAAAGTGATGGGTAAACCAAGCACCAGCCCATTTGGTAAACGCATACTCTCCACCATACAATGGTATTCATCACTGGTCATAAAGCCAGTCAGTGGGCTGAGTGCGCCAGTAGCTATTAATAATAAATCAGCCGCTGATCCTTTATCTAACGGCACCTGCAACAAAGTGGTCGCCCGCCCTGCCGCCTCCTCACCTGCTTTACCAATTAGCTCTCTATTCACCAATATACCGCCATTGGCTACTGCCAAAGACAAGACCCATCCCTCCCCGTAAGAGCATCTTACGAGCCAGAAGCAGCAACGGTACATTGTCCTCATTAAACGAGGAAAGCAGGAATTAAAACCGAACAATACGAAGAACGGTTCACTTTAACGATAGGAGCGATCTGTTTTGCACAATGTAATTATCATTGGATCTGGACCAGCAGGTCTAACAGCTGCTATTTACACCGCACGCGGCGAATTAAAGCCTTTGGTAATTGCTGGTTATGAGCCAGGCGGCCAGCTAATAACCACCAGTGAGGTGGAGAATTTCCCCGGTTTCCCCGATGGTGTATCCGGCATAGACCTGATGACATCCATGCGTACTCAAGCTGAACGATTCGGGGCCACTATAATAGATGATGCGGTTACTGCCGTTGATTTCAACGTTAATCCGCTTAAGGTGCAAGTTGGCAAGAGTATATACGAGAGTAAATCTGTGATTATCGCTACTGGTGCCACCGCTAGAAAAATAGGCATACCTAGCGAAGAAGCTCTATGGGGACGCGGTGTTTCGGCCTGCGCTACGTGTGATGGCTTCTTTTTCCGCGATAAAAAGGTGGTTGTGGTAGGCGGGGGCGATACCGCACTGGAAGAGGCCCTTTTTCTCACCCGTTTTGCCACTTCAGTAACGTTGATTCATCGTCGTTCTGAGTTACGAGCCTCCCGTATTCTGCAAGAACGGGCTTTTGCTAACAATAAAATCAGCTTCGCCTGGAACAGCGTGGTTGATGAAGTACTCGACACTTCGCTAGGCAAGGTGAATGGTGTACGTCTGAAAGACACTGTAACCGGAGAAAAGCGGGTTCTAGCCTGCGATGGTTTGTTTGTGGCCATCGGCCATAAACCGAACACTGAGCTTTTCGCCGACCAAGTAGAGCTAACTCCACAAGGTTATATAAATGCCATTGATCGCACTCGCACTAATGTACCTGGTGTGTTTGTGGCAGGCGATGTGCAAGACATTCACTACCGACAAGCCATCACCGCTGCTGCTTCCGGCTGCATGGCCGCCATTGATTGTGAGAAGTGGTTGGCTGCGAACGCAGCAGAATAAGAACGCTAGCAAATGGGCCGTCGCTTAGCGGCGGCCCGGTTTGTATTTCAGCTTAGGATAGCAGCCACCTTGGCTGCCAGCTCAGCGTAACTTTCGTTATTCTCGCCCTGCTGACTAACTAATGGTAGCTCACTTAGCAAAGGAACACCTAACTCCTCTGCCAACCTCGCCCCACCTCCGGCACCAAACACTGTTGTTTTTTGCTGACAATGCGGGCAAACGAACCCAGCCATATTCTCCACTACACCTATGATTTGCTGACCTGTTTTACGCGCCATCTGAGCCGCTCTGCTAGCCACACCAGCAGCTAATTCCTGCGGGGTAGTTACCACCAATAGTTTGGCATCGGGTATTGACTGCGCTACATTAAGCGCCATATCACCAGTACCGGGTGGTAAATCGAGCAATAGATAGTCCAGATCGCCCCAGTCTACATCGTCAAGAAACTGGTGCAATACCTTGCCCAATAATGGACCCCGCCAAATTACTGGTGTATTCTCCTCCACAAAAAAGCCCATGGACATTATTTTAAGCCCGTGTGCAGTAATAGGTACCATTTTTCCGTTATGTATATCCGGGTGCTCCCCTTCAACACCAAGCAGGCGCGGTACACTAAAGCCGTAAATATCGCAATCTAGTACGCCTACTCGCCATCCTAGCTGATGCAAAGCTATGGCTAGGTTAACGGTAACTGTAGATTTGCCCACACCACCCTTACCACTAGCTACGGCAATAATATGTGTTGACAAGGTTTGCTGCTCATCCAATGCTTGTCCTCCTCAATTACACTAATACCACTGTACTAACTGTACACCAGAGTAATAATGATGCAATATTTGCTCATAAGTTGCCCCTTGGCGAGCCCATCCATCAGCACCATTTTGCGGCATACCAACACCGTGGCCGTAGCC
>CAYMKM010000150.1:0-3963 GCA_964390985.1 uncultured Clostridia bacterium
TGTGTATTTATAGACATATGCAGGGGGCTTATTATTATAGGAAAGGGAATATACGATTCTGTAATATATAGTAATTTATGAAGGGGGGATAACGGATTTAAGAGAATGTACGGCATTAGGTAACAAACCGCGGTATCATTTAGCTGGGGGTAATTTTGGAAAAATGGCGGACATTATACTTGCACAGGTTGAAGCCGATGCACTTCTGGCAATGCCGAAGGAGCGTATGGATGAAATAGTCTACGAATATCCTGTTCTTGGAGGTGGTCTACGCATACCATTGGTCAGTACTGATAAACGGGAATCCTTCATGCTTGATATTATTAGAAGTCGAGTTACCCTGGAAAAGGGAACTTACCAGAACAGAGTGCGGAGCACAGTGATCCTTGCGCGTTTAGATTTTGGAGGAGCGTCACACCGGAATCCGGATGATCAAGAAATCGCTTGTCCACATCTACACCTATATCGGGAGGGCTATGGAGACAAGTGGGCGACGCCGATTCCGGCAGATTTCGGTGATCTGACGGATGCATGGCAACTATTGAAAGACTTCATGCGTTACGTAAACATTATTACGAGACCTGATATACGAAAGGGTCTATTTATATGATTGATGAGCTGAGTAAGATGCTGGATGAGTATGCAACATGGTTACGCGATAAAAGCCTGCTTCGGCAGGTTGGTCACGATTCCATCGTAATTACCACACCCTATCTAGATCGGCATAACGACTATATTCAGATCTATGCTCGTCGCAGCGGTGGTAGCTTTCTATTAACTGACGGGGGCGACACTATAGCTGATTTACGAGCTTCTGGGTGTGATATAGATACACAAAAGCGCAAGGATTTACTAGCGATGACACTCAACGGATTTGGTATACATCTTGAAGGCGATGAACTAACTGTCAAGGCCAATACTGGAGATTTTGCATTACGTAAGCATAACTTGGTACAAGCTGTGCTTGCAGTAAATGATTTATTCTATTTGGCTCAACCTGTTATTGCTAGTTTGTTTCTAGAAGATGTTGCTGTATGGTTACAAGAAAATGAAATTCGGTATACACCAGCTGTCAAATTCACTGGAACAAGCGGATATGATCATACATTTGATTTCGTAATACCAGCATCCCGTCGTGCTCCGGAACGTCTCATTCGTGCTGTCAACAGACCGACAAGAGACATTGCGGAATCTATGGCGTTCGCATGGATCGATACAAAAAACGTTAGACCGAAAAACTCGCAGTTCTTTGCGATTCTTAATGACAAAGAGCGATCACCTTCTGGTGGTATTGATGACGCACTTCAAAAGTATGAGGTGGTACCAGTACTGTGGAGCAAGAAAGAATCTGTTCGTGATAAGTTTATTGCTTAGGTACAATTTAATAAAGGCAAGTTGGTAACGGAGTGATTTCTATAGGCCACATATTTGCTAAAGAAGCTGCCAATGAAAACGATTATAATCTTATTGCCCGGTTCTCCGATCTTTATGAACGTGAGTCCGATCCCCGGGGGCCATTCTTGAGGGATTATAACCGTTTGATTCATGCAAAGGCCTACCGCAGGCTTAAGCATAAAACACAGGTGTTTTATGCAACCAAACACGATCATGTTTGCACGCGCATAGAACATGTCAATCACGTAGCAGCCATCAGTTATAACATCGCCAAGGCGCTAGGTTTAAACGGCGAATTGGTAAATGCTATCGCCGTTGGGCACGATCTTGGTCATGCTCCTTTTGGGCATGAAGGTGAAAAAGTGCTTGATAAGATTACTAAAGATAAGATTGGCGAAACCTTTTGGCATGAGTATAACAGCTTGCGATTTGTCGATTACATTGAGTTGCTTCCTGATCCGCAGAACGTTAAACGCAATTTAAACTTGACTTACGCGGTGCGTGACGGCATTGTATGCCACTGTGGTGAGGTTGATGAGAATAATGTGAAGCCTAGAAGCGACCTTCTCGATTTATCCAAAATACAAGCAGATAACCGCCCAGCCCCGTATACATGGGAAGGCTGCATAGTGAAAGTGGCCGATAAAATATCATACCTAGGCCGTGACATTGAAGACGCCATTACGCTAGGGGTTTTAGGCAAAAACGAGCTACATAAGCTGAAAAGTATAATTCGCGCTTGTCTTGGGGCTGGTAGCAGGAGCAATACTTCTTTAATTCACGGATTCATTATGGATTTGATTGAGAACAGCACTCCGGATCAAGGCATTTGCTTTTCGTCAAGGTATTTAAACCTAATGAATGCTATTAAGGGATTTAACTACCAACACATATATGAATCCGAACGATTGACATACTTTAAGGAGTATGCAGGGCTCATTATACGCTCGATCTTCAACACATTGGAGAGAGTTTGCACATCAAAGTCGCATGATACCAAATCAGAGCTATCAAGCCTGGAAAATGTTAGCCCGTTACTGGCAAATCATTTTAGCGAATGGCTTGTTTATTATGCTTCGCCTATTGATATTCCTCGATCAACCAGATTAGGAAATAGTCCGATATATAATTTTGAGCAGCAGACTGATATTGCCCGTGCAATAATTGAGTTCATTTCCGGAATGACAGATGAATTTGCCATAAGAGTGTTTCAAGAACTCATAAGTTTCGACCGCGGCATAGTGGAGCTAGTGGACGAAGTAAACCATATGAAGGGTTAAAGCATTCTTGTTCGTCTTTAATAATGAGGAACGACAGGAGTGTTTGTAGTGCAGCCCGTCGATGACATCTTGGTACAACGTGCTCAACAAGGTGATTGGGAAGCTTTTGCTGCTTTGGTTGAGCGGTACCAGGCCAAATTATATAACTACGCATTACGAATGGTTGCCAACCGGGAAGATGCTGCAGATATCACCCAAGAGGCGTTTCTACGTGCTTACCAGGCACTACCACGGCTGCGCGATAACACAGTTTTCATCACGTGGTTATTCCGTATAGCGACTAACATATTGCATGATTCATACAGGCGGCAAACACATTACAACCTACTAATGGAAGAGAAAATCACTGGTGAGGCTGACGTTAGTGCAAGTGCTGAAGAACAAGTGGTGCAAAAGCAGCAACACCAAACTTTGCTACAGGCCCTAGCAAGTTTGCCAGCTATGTATCGGGAGCCATTAGTCATGCGGTATATCAGTGAGTTAACTTACGAACAAATTGGCAACGTGCTGGGTTTACCCATTCGCACGGTAGAAACCCGAATATATAGGGGCAAGCAAAAGTTGCGGCAGGCGTGTATAACTTGGGAAAGCGGGTGAAATAAAAGTGCAAGGTTACCAGCAAAAGGCCAAAATAGATTGGTTGGATGAAGCTTTATTCGCTTTACCCAAGGAAATTCCACCAACCGACTTAAAGGATCGCATCTTGCATCAAGTAGCCGCAAGCGAGTGGCAAGCAGGTTACCCAACAAAGCGGTACTCGTTAGGTAAGCTAGTTAAACTAAGTGTTTTAGCGTGGTTGCTTTTGTGCTTAGTATTGCTGGGCGGGCTATATATTTATGGATGGTATAAAGGTGTGGCACCTGTTTCGTTTGTGGTTTTGCGTTTCGCGAGTTTTTTGGATTGGTTAGCGCAAGTATGGGCCTATTGGCGGGATTTAAGCTCGATTCTTCTTTCGGGATGGCAGCAGGCGTTCAACGAGTTGCAATACCGTTTTGGCCTGCACTTAGTAACTTGGTGGACACTTTGGAAGTCGCATATGCAGTTAATAGGGGCACTCGTTCTAGCTGGCAGTGCGTTAGCTTTAGTGTTGACAGTTGTGTTGAATAAGCTGGTGAATAGGGGGAATGGCCATTATGCGTAAAGAGATCAGCCCCAGGGTGGGCCAACACCAACGGATGGCTATGTGGATGGTTATATGGGCCTTGTGTGCTGTTTTAGTGATCGGCACGGGTGTGCTGGCAGCCACTACTACGGCGGACGATGCGGTTGATGCCGCTAGTAGTGCGGC
>CAYMKM010000151.1:0-3871 GCA_964390985.1 uncultured Clostridia bacterium
ATTTCTTGGAACCCCCAATGAACCGAACACCGATTAAGCCAAAATGCGCAAACCGCCCGTGGAAAATATCGGGTTTCCAGAATATCTATCACTTCTTTGCTGAGCGGGTGGTGCTATTAGTCAGCCACTGCCAGAACGAGCAATTACATGCCGCTCTTGCCATGCTAACCACCCTTTCCTGCGGTTAGATGCTGCATAGGTGATGTAACCGGGGTGGGGTTCTTATCCACGCCTACCTCATGAAACATATTGCTACAAATAAATAAAGCTGATAGAATACGCATGTGCACAAAGTTGTGCACATGAGGGGGTGTTATACTTGGACCTTATTCGCATTGGTGGTAAGCTAATCAGTCGTCAAAGAATTGCCAGTCGAGTGGAGCGTGTACTCGATATGCGTGCTCAGGGTAAATCGCAGCAAGATGTGGCTGATGAACTAGGTCTGGATCGTGTATGGATATCGCGACTCGAAAGCCTAGGTGAGGTACGTAAAGGCGGAAGACTGGCATTAATTGGTTTCCCCATTGCGAATACCGACGAATTGAAAAAAGTTGCTATTGCAAACGGTGTTGAGTTTTGTCTTTTGCTTAATGATCGCGAGCGGTGGGCATGGGCTGATGAATATTCTGGTGCTGCCGTATTTAATCGCTTGATGGAACTAATTTCGGAAATAAAGCAATATGACACATTGATATTCCTGGGATCAGATATGCGTATTCGGTTGATGGAAGCTATATTGGGATCAGAAATGGTAGTAGGAGTAGAGATAGGAACCTCACCAATTAATGAAGATAAATATATATCACCCGCGGTATTGCAGCAACTCATCCTTAATTTGAAAGGCTGATGAAACAGCTTTTCAGGTATACGGAGGCAAGGGCATGAAACATGTGGTAAGTGTGAGTATCGGATCATCAAAGCGTAATCATAAAGTGACCATTGAGCTGCTTGGCGAAGAATTTATAATTGAACGGATTGGTACCGATGGTGATTTAGGACGAGCCATTGATTTAGTAAAAGAACTTGATGGTAAGATAGATGCCTTTGGAATGGGCGGCATTGATCTGTACATCCATTCAGGTGGTCGTCGTTACACATTTCGTGACGCCCAGCGTATGGCTTTTGGAGCTAAAGTTACTCCCATAGTTGATGGTAGTGGACTAAAAAACTCCTTGGAACGTTGGACGGTAGAGTATTTGCACAACGATTTGGGTATGACTTTAGAAGGTAAAAAGGTGCTTATGGTAGCTGGGGTAGATCGCTTTGGCATGGCAGAAGCTTTTGTAGAAGCCGGCTGCGAAATGTTATTCGGCGATGCTATATTTGCCCTGGGTTGGCCGTTAAAGCTGCGCACTCTGCAGCAGCTTAGCTGGGCGGCGCGTATTTTACTACCGTTGCTTACTAGGTTGCCATTCAAACTACTCTATCCTACAGGTGAAAAACAGGATGAGATAAAGCCTAAACATAGTCAGTATTACGCCTGGGCCGATATTATTGCTGGCGATTGGCATTTTATCCGGCGGTATATGCCCGACCAAATGAAAGGAAAAACGATTATAACAAACACATTGACGAAAGACAATGTGCAGGAGTTAAAGGAGCGTGGAGTAGCTGTTTTGGTTACTACCACACCCGATCTTAACGGTCGTTCGTTTGGCACAAACGTTATTGAAGCAGCGCTAGTAGCCTTATCAGGCAAGAAACCGGAAGAATTACAGGCGGACGATTACTTGCGTCTATTAAACGAGATCAACTTCAAGCCAAGAGTAGAATCGTGGGTACCAAGCGCTGCTGACGATAATAAGTAGAGTCTGCTGGGGAGGACATTTGTGCAAAGATTTGGTTTCATCATTCATCCGATAGATCTTAAAGATGTATACCGCAAGTTTCCTGCGGCGAGAAGGCTGCCCCAAACGTGGGTGGAACATGCAATTAAGCTGTTGCCACCGTTAGATGTCTCGCATATTACCGGTGTGGAGTCTATTACAGGCGAACAAGCAGAAGGTTGGTTTGTCGCGTTGCCCCTCACACCCAGCCTGATGACCGAAAAGATACCAGTTGACGAGGTTATTAAACGCATTGTAGCAGCTGGTATCAAAGCGCAGGAAAACGGTGCGAAAATTGTTGGTTTAGGGGCCTTTACTTCGGTAGTTGGCGATGCTGGTATTAGCGTGGCCAAAGAATTAGATATCGCTGTAACTACCGGGAACACCTACACCGTAGCTACAGCGCTACAAGGAATAGAATACGCAGCATCAATGATGGAGATAGACCTGGACAAAGCTGCCATATGCGTTTTGGGGGCTTCGGGATCCATAGGGAAAGCCTGTGCCCGCATTATAGCTCGTAAAGGGCGGCGACTAACTTTAGTAGCTCGCGATCAAAACCGGCTGAATGAAACAGCGACACTTATTAATGAAGAGTCTGGCAACCAAGTAGCGATAGAGCAAGATTTAGCAACTGCTGTACGTGGTGCTGATGTGGTGGTAGCAGTGACCAGTGCAACAGAAGCGTTAGTGGATGCTAGTGACCTGCGACCAGGGGCTATTGTATGCGACGTAAGTAGACCACGCAACATATCCAAGGCTGTTGCACAAATTCGCAAGGATGTTCTTGTTTTTGAGGGTGGCGTTGTCGCTGTTCCCGGTAATGTAGATTTCGGTTTTAACTTTGGCTTTCCACCAAGAACATCGTACGCGTGTATGGCAGAAACAATGATACTGGCTCTGGAAAATCGTTACGAGAATTTCAGTTTGGGCCGAGACCTCGATGTAGATAAAGTCGATGAGATTGCTGCATTAGCGGTAAAACATGGTTTTCGTTTGGCTGGATTGCGTAGCTTTGAAAGAGCCGTGGCAGAAGAAGACATAAAGGAAGTAAAACGGCTTGCAAGCGCAGCCAACAAGAGAGTTATAGTGTAATGTTACCAATACGCTGCATATATTGCGGTAAACGCTAGTGTGCTGGATTTTATCTACCTTGACACTAGGTGAGAGGCTGTTATATAATCCTGCCGAAAAGAATTGTATATTGCTATTACCCTCCACTCAGGCCATACGCTATGAGTGAAGGTGTCAAGCACTGACCCGGTGGGCAGTGCTTGTATTTGCCCCACCTCGCCCTAGTAAAGCGAGTGTAGTTTGTTTTTTCCGGGTCCATTCTTTGCACAGGAAAGGAAGAATGTCCTTAAATGGCGGAAAAAGAGGTTTTGCTTACCCAAGAAGGCCTAATCAGATTGGAAAAAGAGCTGGAGTATCTGAAAACAGTGAAGCGCCGAGAGGTGGCCGCTCGTATCAAGCAAGCGCTTGGATTTGGCGATATATCCGAGAACTCCGAATATGATGATGCCAAAACAGAGCAAGGTTTTGTGGAAGGACGCATAGCCACCCTGGAAAAAACTTTACGGAACGCCCGCCTGATCGAAGATGATGGGACTAATATTGATTTAGTAACGATCGGTTCACGGGTGAAGCTCAAGGATATAGAGCAAGACGAAGAATTCGAATATATACTAGTTGGCTCAGCTGAGGCAGACCCATCTAGGCAAAGAATCAGTAATGAGTCCCCAGTAGGTCGTGCTGTAGTGGGGAAACGCTTGGGTACTGTAGTAGAAGTGAACGCACCAGCTGGATTGCTTAAGTACCAAATTACTGGAGTAGGCCGCTAAAACGGGCCATTTAGGTTTGGTTGTATAGCCTGGTTCACCATTTGGGTATAATTATTGTTGTTTCGTATAACTGGATGTTGACGTGGTGAATAAGGCGTGCTAAGATAGGCAATGTTGCTGTGACCGCCGTTGGTATAAAACGGTAAGGAAATGGCGACGAATTGCCCTGCAAGTGCGGGGCATGGAGTTGGTCCTTGACAACTA
>CAYMKM010000152.1:0-3849 GCA_964390985.1 uncultured Clostridia bacterium
CATCGTACTCCATTATTAGTGTGGTCTTAGTATTGGACAAGCGATTATCCGCCGACCTCAATTCCATAGCTATCCCGCCAAAAATACCCCCAAATCGGCCGCCCACTCCTAAATATCCGTGTGCTGTTTCTAAATTGCGACTCATAACAATATAAGTGGTGGTTCCATCTAAACCCACTGCTATTCCTGGCATATCTTCGTCTTCCGGTACCACTACGCCTTTAACAGTTAGGCCTAGCGGACCGTACCTATTAGATGTATAAACACCCACCTCCACCTGAGGTGCCACTGCAATGGTGACCGAAGCAATTGCCTGTCCACCAAATGCGTGTATGGAAGTCTCCATTAACCCAGAAGTAAGGGTTGAGGTAGTAGGAATATGTATAAGTCCTGTCACGCCTGTTGCCGTGCCCGCCCAGACTTGACCACTAACCACAATAATCAGCAGGGCGACTAGCGCCATGCGTTTAGGCATTCATATATCCCCCTGCACTACTAGGAATGCTATTGTTACATACGCCTGGGGGTACTTCGCTGCCTAAGGTTACTCATCCTTCCGATGCGCCATCAGGAGCCGATATGTTGGTAGCTACCTTTTCCCATTGGGCGTATAGCCGTTCTAAATCCGATTGAATATCCCGATGTGCAATCACAGTCTCTTTTGCTGCTTCATTATCCTCATACAAATTAGAATCAGCTAACAAGGTTTCTAAACGCTGTTTTTCCGCCTCTGTACGCATAATTTCTTCTTCAATAAGAGTAAGGTTGGCTACTGCCTGACGATAGGCACGAGCCGCTGCTTTTTCTATATCAGCAGCTTGGCGCCGTTGAACACGTGAGAATTTAGCACTATTACCAGCAGCTGCCAAGGTAGTTTGCTGGTAATTGCTACGGAATTGCGAGTAATTCCCAGTGTAACTGCTTACCCGGCCATCACTAAGGTGCCATATGCGTGTGGCCAGCTTATCTAAAAAGTAGCGGTCATGCGAAACAAAAATTAGTGTACCTGTATACTCTGCCAAAGCCTCTTCCAGCACCTCTCGGCTGGGAATATCCAGGTGGTTGGTGGGTTCATCAAGCAATAGCAGGTTAGCATCAGTTAATACCAACTTCGCCAAAGCTAACCTATTTCGTTCACCACCGCTGAGCATACCCACCTTTTTAAAGACAACATCTCCTGTAAATAAAAACCGCGCTAAATGTGAACGGACCGCTAGCAATTCCATATGCCGGGTTGAAAGCACCTCATCAATTAGGGTGTTATCGTTATCTAGGTCAGTGAGTTCTTGGGTGAAGTGAGCAATCACTACATCCTTCCCGCGATGCACACAACCACTATTAACAGGCAACTGCCCAGCAATCACTTTTAACAAGGTCGATTTGCCTGAACCGTTAACACCTGTTACGCCCACCCGATCGCCCCGACTCACTAGCGCTTGCACTTGCTTAAGGACGCTATTACTGCCAAAAGCCACTGTCACATCCTCTAATGCTACTACCTCGCGACCAGAGCGTATTCCGGAGGCCAATTTGATTTTAATTTCCCGCGATTCAGTAGGTAGCGGTTGAATACGCGTCATTCGGTCTAGGGCCTTTTGTCGGCTCTTGGCCATTGTGGCTCGATTTCCAGCTTGGTAACGTTTTACATAAGCAGTTAATGCAGCTGTCTGCTCTTGTTGAGCTTGATACTCAGCTAACCAACGGGCGCGCTGTTTGGCCCGCAACTCTCGTGCCTTCGTATAATTGCCCGGGTATATGTAAAGACGGCCTTCTTCCAATTCCCATATACACCTACAAATCTTATCCAGAAAAGCACGGTCGTGTGAGACCACCAAACAAGTGCCCTTGTAGTTCTGCAAATAGTTTTCCAGCCATTCTAAGGCTTGCATATCTAGGTGATTGGTGGGTTCATCGAGTAAAAGTAAATCTGGTGCGCTCAACAACAAGCGCGCTAATGCAGCCCGCGATTTTTGGCCGCCGCTTAAGGTGCTAAATTGCTGCTGCAGCTGCTGTTCATTGAAGCCCAAGCCAAATAGGGTAGCACGGGCTACCGCTTCACTGCTATACCCTCCAGCCAGTTCGAAACGAATTTGTGCCCGTGCGTATTCATCCATGAGTATAGCAATATCGTCCGCTCCGGAACGTTTGGCTATTTGGGCTTCTAAATAAGAGATACGAGTGGCTAATTCAGTTAGGTGTTCTTGTGCCACCATAGTATACTGCCATAAGCTTTTATCAACATCGGTGCGATAGGTTTGTTCCATGTAGCCTATTTGCACATTATTGGCGCGGATAACACTCCCTTCATCGGGAGTGTCCAACTCGGCAATTAGCCGTAGCAAAGATGTCTTTCCTACACCATTGCAACCTATTAAGCCGATAAGTTCGCCCGCCTCCACCGCGGCGTTAACCGGACCGAAAACCCGTTGTGCTCCGTAGAAACGGGTCACATCAGCTAAACGTACTAAGCTCAAATGCCTTCTCTCCCGGCTAGGTTACCCTTACGGTCAATAGCCCTTTCTAGGCTGGCCAAACGCTCTTCCAACTGTCGTACATCGCTGGCGGTATTCTCACTGTCAGTTAAAGCCTTATCAAGCTGCTTTTGCATAGCATTTACAGTTTTACGCAACACCGGTAAACGCCTTTCTTCAGCTAAAATACGCATGTTTTCAGTATGTGGACGGGCTGGGAAACCCGATACTACTGAACGCGCTGGCATATCGCCAGCCACCAAACCGCGGGACATCACTACGCTATTCTCACCTATAGTTAGGTGTCCGGCTACACCACTTTGCCCGGCCATAGTTACTCCATCTTGCAACACTGAACTGCCAGCTATACCTACAAACGCTACAATCAGGCAATTGCACCCAATTTGTACGTTATGACCTACTTGAACTAGGTTATCAATTTTAGTTCCCCGACCTATGCGCGTCACTCCGGTTGTACCGCGATCGACGGTTGTATTAGCGCCAATTTCTACATCGTCCTCGACTAAAACTGTACCAATATGCGGTACCTTATAATGGCCCTGTGATGTTGTTACAAAACCAAAGCCGTCGCTACCTAGTACTACCCCCGGATGCAAAATGCATCGGCAACCAATGCGCACCCGTTCTCGAATAACAACATTGGCATATATAACGGTATCTGCACCAATTTCCACGTCATCACCAATGTAGGTGCCAGGGTGAACTACCACCCGGTCTCCTAGCTTGACGCGTTCACCTATGTAGGCATGTGCTTGAACAGATACATCTTTGCCCATCAGTGTATCTGCACCCACCCAAGCCGTTTGATGAATCCCTAAAGGTATGTCTTCCTCTGGCGCAAACACCTCTAGCACCTTAGCCCAGGCCAACCGGGGTGCTGATACGCGGATAGCTGGTATTTTTAGCTCTGGAAAATCTCTGGGAACAATAATAGCCGCAGCTTGTGTAGCCTGAGCTTGCTCAAAATACTTTACTTCGGCGGCAAAGGTGATATCACCGCCAGTTGCATCAGCCAAAGATGCTGCCCCATATATTGGTGTGTTTAAATCACCACTAGGATCGCCATTGAGTAAACGTACTAAATCAACTAATCGCACCATATTTTTGGCACTCCTTGGCGTAAAAGGAGCGGCGGTTGTTGGCGCCGCTCCTTCATTCATTTTATTTTTTTACACCGAGTTTAGCCAATACCTGAGTGGTAATGTCTGCTCCACCCCAGTGTACCACCGTTTTATCTACTACTATACGTACCCCTGCTTCTATTGCTACTTTATCGATAGCCGATTGCAGTTTCGGCAGTAATTCACCAAGGAGCTCATTTTCCTTGTTGCTTAGACGTTCTTGGTACTCATTGAAC
>CAYMKM010000153.1:0-3831 GCA_964390985.1 uncultured Clostridia bacterium
AAGGTGGATCGTTCTGCTACTTATGCAGCTCGGCACGTGGCTAAAAACATAGTGGCAGCGGGTTTAGCGCAACGCTGTGAGGTGCAGGTGGCCTACGCTATTGGCGTAGCGCAACCTATATCGTTGATGGTGCAGACCTTTGGTACGGGTCGGATAGATGAAACCGATTTAGCTAGTATTGTGCAGAGTGTATTTGATTTACGGCCAGCAGCGATTATTGAACGCTTTAAATTACGGCGACCCATTTACCGACAGGTAGCAGCGTATGGCCATTTTGGTCGGCCCGAGCTTGATTTACCTTGGGAGCGGCTCGATAAAGTGGAAGAGCTAAAAGAGGCTGCAGAGCGTTTGCAAAGGGTGGGAGTTTAGCTTAACTGATCGCATTGTCTGCAGCAGTGAAGGTTTCTGTCGAAAACTATGGGTCGGCTAGGCAAGCTGACCCATTTTGCATTTTTATGTTCAGATATAAACAGGCTGCTATACGCATTGCCATTGACGTTTCCTGGATGGTACGACAAATATTCACCTGGGAGAACACCAAACTTCGACATTATTCGTTGTCTATTGTTATTAAGATCAAAATCAATCGCCTACAGGTAAGCAGCGTTCCATTTTGTTAGTTTGGTAGGCGATATCCGATATCAGCAAGGAGGCTGGTCATGATCACTGTGTCAACATCAATTCGACAGACCACACGGAGTAATACCCAGCGGATACGTTATACCTTACTCGTATTGGCCCTAATAGCAACTGTGTTCGCTGGCGGCTCGGTTTTAGCTGCTACTACTCAGACAGCCGCTACGGCTGTGACTGTAAACATTGCCGAGGCTATTGAAGTGGTGAGCTGGCCCGATACTGCGATTCTTTTAACCAATGCAGCAGTTCCGGGTCAGCCAGTGATCTCTGGGGCGCTGCACTTCACTGTTCGCTGCAACTCTACATGGGGCATTCAGGTGAAATCAGATGAAGCAGTGGGTAGCTTTAGGGAATTTGATGTCAGTACGAATCAGTATGTGGCCGATGGCCGGTTAAGTCAGTCCGCCTTAGAATGGTCGGTTGATAGTTCGGGGCCATGGGCTTTAGTTAGTGGAACAAATGCCAGTGTATACTCAGGACTACCCCTTACTGGGCCAGTAGGTACCACCGTCTCTTTCTACCTGCGTTATATCCCCGGTTTCAACGATATTCCTTTGGCGGCTGATCGTATTTACCATATCACCCTCACATATACAGCCGCTGTGGGCTATTAAGGGGGAGTGATACTGGTGCGTTTACGGTATTGGGTCGTAACTTTAATTATGCTGATCATTTGTACAAGCCAGTTGGCAGTGCCGTCTCAAGCCTCTGTGGCTATAGCACCCGCTAGACTGGAAGCGGTAATAGGCCCCGATGGCTCGTTACCACCCTTGAGCGTGATGAACCGTGGTCAGCAGGCAGTACGTATCCGCTTCTCATTAGCCGGGGGCGGGCACGATTTGTTCGGCGCACCGGTGTTAAATGAAAGCGAGCAAATGCAGGTGATGCTATCGGCCCAGCTACAACTGCAACCATCTGAAGTGTATTTGGGTCCGGGCGAAAGCCAATTTGTTAGCTTGCAAGCTCAACCCCTAGGTAGTGGCGGGCTGTACCCCATTATAGTGGCTGAAATTATACCTGAGGCTGATTCAACTGCTGATGCAATGCGCGCCTGTACGCGCATTGCTATCCCTACATTACTAACTTACCAATCTGGTTGGTCAATTAGGGTACAGCCGCCCGCTTTGTCAGTAAGCGATGTGCATGTTGCCCAAGATGATATAGGTAACCCTCTGGTTATTCGGGCTATTGTTCGCAATGAAGGGGATATCCATGCTCGTTTGGCAGTACCAGCCATGATTACTGGCCCAAACACCTGCGCCGATTTGCTTTTCCCCCCTGTTACCATACTACCGGGTGCAGCCCGTCAAGTGCAGGTAGAATGGGCACCCGCCGCCTTGCCAGCTGGCGAATACAGCGTCAGTGTACTCCCGGCTATGCCCAGCGCCGGAGTGGGCGAAATGACATTTACTGTGATTAACCAATATGAATTGGCGCAGCCTCGGATAGAGTTAGCCATGCTGGATGTACCAGATTTAGCAGCGGGTAGTTTGCCAGTAAAGGCATTAGTAGTTAATCATGGTAATGTAGCGGGTAGTGTGCATCTGAGCTTGACACTTATCAATAATAATGGTCAACAGGTAGCCGCTCACCAATACCCGGAAGCGGTTTTACCCCCGGGCGTTGGGCATGAGCTGAGCGGCGTTTTACCCTTATCCGTAAGGGTAGGCCAGTATTACCTACAGGTGCAGCTGTGGCACAATGCTAGCGAAGTGGCCAGGCAAACGCGGTTAGTGCAAGTTACGTCTGAATCGATCTTGGCCAGCGGGCAGTTATAAAGATGCGTTGGCATTTGCTATTAGTGCTTGCCGTTTGTTTGCTATGGGCAGCCAATGTAGAGGCCGCAGGGGTAGCCATTGAGGCAGGCCAAGTGATTTTGGATTTTGGTACCGTTGCGCCCGGGCAGCCACATGTTTTGCCCAAAGCTATGCAATTTGCCGTTCGCTCTGAAGCACTATGGCATCTGAACGTGCGCGCACAAGGTGATTTACTCAGCGAGCAAAGCCAAAGCATGCCCATAGAACGGCTTTCTTGGGCCCTGGCCGGTGGGGAGCCACCACAATGGCAGACCTTATCGCACACAGATCAACCTGTGCTTGCCAACCAGCTACCTACCAATGAGCAAGCGCAGACAGTAGCGCTGGATTTACGCTTAAACCCTGCTTGGACTGATGTTACCGGCGGACCTTTCCGCACCAATTTGCTGGTTACATTGGTGGCTGGTACAGATTTGGTGCCGTCCTACACATGGCCGCAACCGTACAATCCTGGCCGGGAGCCGCTGTACTTCACCTTTTTTGTACCCACAGATACTAGTGCAATTTGTTTGCGTATCCACAATGGTTCGGGAAGTATGGTAGCCGAGCAAAATGAAGTAGTACACTCTGGATGGGTTACAATCGGTTGGTCGGGCAGCACACTAGATGGTGAGTTGGTGGCACCGGGTAATTATACTTACAGCATCCATAGCGATGATATTTTATTGGCGCAAGGTGTTTTTGAAGTAGCAGTAGCTCCTCAAGCAGTGGTAGGACAGATTACTGGTTATGTGAATGCCAGTAGCGCTGTTAGTGGAGCAAGCGTGTTTGTGTATGATCAGCAACGAAGGTTGGTCGCTTCTACGTTAAGTGATGATTGCGGCGGGTTTACTTTCACTCAGTTGCCAGTTGGCACCTATTGGTTGGAAGTGAGTTATCCAGGTTACATCACCTGGGTAAGCCCGCCGTTGTTCATCACGAAGGCCGAACCAAACCAGCATATAGAAGTGAATTTGACCGCCAATAATGCCCTTTTTGTGACAGCTTCCATCTCAAATAGAAGTCCGAGCGCTACCCTACAAGCAGGAGATTTAATAGAAGTGAGTGGCGAAGTGCGTAATACCGGGACGCGCTCACTTCGTTGGCCAATGCTAGAGGTGGCGTGGCCAGCGGGTGTGCAACCCTTGGCCCACGAAGTCGGTGGGTTTACAAAGCAGGTGGATTCGCCGCCATTGCACATGCAGCAAGTGCAGCTGCCCGATTTAGCGCCTGGCGCGAAAGTAGCGTACCGTTTGCTAGCGGTGGTAAAGCTATCGGCACCCGCACAAGCACCCGCATCGCTCCACCTCATAGCCCACGCTAGTGCAGTGCAACCAGATACCAAGGCTTTGCTACCAGTGCAATCTCCACCCCGCATGGTGCAAATCCCCGGCGGTTT
>CAYMKM010000154.1:0-3817 GCA_964390985.1 uncultured Clostridia bacterium
CTGATACGCAACATCATCTATACGACACTTTCTAGACACACACACCTCCTTTTTTGCAATAGGCGCTAATGTCAACCAATTGCCCAAGTTGAGAAGAATTTATTATATATATTGACACACCTATTATATACCTATAATATTAAATCCAGAGGTATTCACATCCTGCTAGTTACTGATTATTATTATGAATCGATTGTGCCCCATGCCTCTATTAGATGTGCACTTATGTTGTACAAGGAGGTGAGTTAAAATCACTCCAGAAACATGGTTTTTAGATCTGCTATGTAAGCGTAACGCTCTCCTTTACTACCTGTTGCGAAACGGGCCGGTCACCAGAGCTGACCTTATCCAGTTTACTGGTGTTTCCCAACCGACAATTACTCATTGGCTAAAAGAACTGATTGCTGCTGATTTAGTTAACGAGGTAGGCATTAGTTCCGCAGGATCGTCTTTGGGCCGACCGCGTGTACTATTAGAGCTCAACTCCGATGCTGCATATGTAGGTGCCATGCATATCACCAGCAGATCTGCGGAGGTTGGGTTGGTTAACATCAAAGGTGAAACCGTAGCATTCGATACCATACGCTGGGATGTAGCTAACATGGCATATAGTGAAGCCCTGGTAAAAAAGCTAACTGGGCAGTTATTAGCTTGGTTGAGTAACATGCACTTACCCCCCCACAAAATACTTGGCTTGGGTGTGGCAACATCTGGGCCTATTGATAACGACTTAGGTTTAGTGGCCTCATATTCATCAGTTGATGGTAAATGGGCCCGTGAATACTTCCCCCTGCGGCGGCTATTGCAACAATGCGTACCCTTCCCCTTATATATGGAAACCAACGCCTGGGCTATCGCCTTGGGTGAGCGCTGGTTTGGCCGTGGCTTCAATAATTTCGTCACTATTCATGTACATGAAGGTATTGGTGCCGGCACCATTTTAAATGGCAAACTATATAAAGGTAGTGGGTTAGCCGGAGAATTATTCTCCGTAAACGTAACCTTAGCGAACCCGCAATCGCCGTTACAAGGTCAGCGCCAGCGCATAAACGATATTGTATCTCGCTCTAATATTATTACCCGCCTAAACAATACTGATGGTTTCAATGGTATTACCGAGGTTGTGCAAGCAGCGTTGCGCAATGAAGAGAAAGCTGTATCTGTGTTGATGGACTGTGCTGAGGCTATCGCTGTTATTTGTTCGCCTATTGCCAACTTACTTGACTTGGACGCCATTGTGCTGTCAGGACCCATCTTTGGCGTTCCGGCTGTGATTGATTACATTCAAACTTATATGCAGAAATACACATTTGCCGCCAGCATGGAAGGACGATCACCAGTAGTTGTGGAGGCAATGTTTAAGCAGAATGCCGGTTTGGTGGGAGCAGCCAGCCTTGTTTACGACCAAGTATTCCATTGTGGAAGTAAAGCTCCCTTGGCCCATGTCGACTAAATATAAAAAGTTGCGACCTCGGTAACCGAAGCCGCAACTCTTAGCCCTGCTTTTAGCTAATAGACCATTACTTAGCGCGTTTCGCCCAGAATTCATCGAGCCCTTGTTGCATCAACTTCTCAATTTCGGGAACAGCTGTCGATGCTGGCTGCTCGCCTTTGAAGACTGCACTATAGTAGCCGCCTACGGTCTGGGATAGACCAGCCGGGTTGGCACTGTTCTTCTTCCACCAATTCAAAGCATCAGTAAAAGCTTTGATATTGGCTGGTTTTGGCACCTTTAAGAAGGAGTTAACTGCCACACTAGCTTGGCTGGGTACAATTCCACCCAAATTAGCGAATTTGACCATATTCTCCTTGGACATGAGGAATTCCACAAACCGCTGTGCTAGGTCGGGATGCTTTGTGCCGCTATAAATAGACCAGCATTCTGTGGAATACCACGATGAGCGATACTCTTTTCCGCCAACTTCCAATTTGGGGAAGAGAGTAACGTCCCAATCGAATTGCGCACCATTGGTGATGCCAGCAATGTCGAATACGCCACGGGGAGCTAGGGCAACTTTACCGGCAATGAAATTCGACAGTGAATCGCCTTGGCCTGAAGGCACGTGTACACCGTGCTTGCCAAGAATCATATCGGCATAAAGTTGCAGTGCAGCAATATTTGCTGGGTTATTGATAGTTACTTTTTTAAAATCAGGGCTGAAAAAGTCGCCACCCTGCCACAACGAGTGTGACAATTCCTGGAGTTGAATTCCCCATTGATCTACATTACCATCGCTATTAGTATCCTTGGTCAACTTTTTAGCCATTGCCAGTGTATCTGTCCAGGTCCAGTCCTTGGGCATAGACACACCAGTTGCAGATAAAGCATCTTTATTATAGAAAAAGGTGTGCGTGTTTACTCCGTATGGAATACCAATCAGCTTGCCATCCCATTTGTGCGATGCCAAAATAGATGGCGAAATTTCACGCATCATGGCCGATTTAGCTATTAAATTATCCAGAGGCATTAATACGTCAATGAAGTTCCACAAACCGTTACCGAACCACATTACGTCAGGGGCTAACCCACCAGCAATAGCAACTCTAATGCTATCTGAGTAACCACTACCGCCAGGGTAAGAATCTTTAATGGTTACACCTGGGTTCAAGCGTTCAAATTCTCTAGCCATTTCATCGAACAGTTTTATGCGATCTGCTTGTCCACAGCAGTGGAACCATGTTAATTCCACTTTCTCTGCAGAAGCTACCCCAACTACTCCTGCAAATAGGGAAGCAACCATTCCGACAACTAATATCATTGGTAGAAATCGCCTAAACATTAATGGCCTCCTTATTTATCTAGATATCGCTGCCTTTACTGCGGTTTTCACTCATTTGGCAGAAAGTGTTACTTATATTGACGCTCCGATATTTAGCCTGTATAGTTTGTACGTAAGGGCTCACCTCCTGCCAGGTAATGATAGTTATTAGGAGTTATTTCATGTTCATCCTGCTAGTGCCACATGCCGCTTTCTACCATTGTCCATAGCGGAGGTGCTGAAATAACAAAAAGGGGTGTTATTATGTCTGATGAGTCGGCTACATTACTGCTTGGGCACGCACGAGTGGAAATTACTCCGCCATTGGGTGTGCCAATGACTGGTTACGCTTATCGGAAAGATCAAGGTTGCACTTCCATTGACGAGCCTTTATTCGCCGATGCTTGTTTTCTACAACAAAACGATATACGCATTTTACTGTTTACTGCCGATTTATGCTTAATTGACAAAAAATGGGGCGAAGGGATACGCCAAAGCATCAGCGACAAGCTGGGGATACCTTTTAGCCAGGTGATTTTGTTTGCCTCTCACACCCACTTTGCCCCCGCGGTTAACCGCCCTATTACCGATGTACATCAAGCCTGGCGCGATAGAATTACGGAAGAGATGATTGCCACGGCTGTTAAAGCGGCGGAAAATCCGCAACCAGTGACTATTAGCACTAACACTGCCGATATCAGTCGCATTGCCTTTAACCGACGACCGGTTAGAGTCGATGGCACATGTTGCACATCGTACCGTTTACCACCGCCAGAAGATAACCTCACTTTCCGGGCCATTGATCCCAAGCAGACTGTTATTCGTTTCGACTCTGCGGATGGTCGCCCGGCGTTACTGCTTGTCTCTACGCCTATGCACGCTGTAGTAGGTAGCGGCGATGACTTTGCTATCAGCCCCGATTACCCCGGTGCACTACGTACAGCAGTAGAGAGCGTTTACGGAGTACCAATGATGTTTGCTGCCGGTACGGCCGGTAACGTGGTTCCATATAAACGGGGCCCAGGTATGCGCAAGATAATTGGCAATTACTTAGCCGG
>CAYMKM010000155.1:0-3792 GCA_964390985.1 uncultured Clostridia bacterium
TTTTTGGAACCCGAACACAATACCCATCCTGTCGAAGATAGACGCGATATTTTATTACCCATAGGTCCTGTTGGCATATGCGCATAATCCCAATTATCGCCGAAGGTAATATAACGCGCTTCAGAGCTGTTAGAAACTCTTAATGCAGCTGTACCGGTAAAAAAAGCTCCGCCATGTAGTTTGTCGGCAACCGTACCCTCAAGCCATTTTAGTGCTTTTAAGCTCTCGGGAGAATCAGCTTTAGGTACAAAAGTTTCTTTATTAGGTTGCGAAGGCGTAAAGTAATCGCCGCCATACATCCATAGGAACGGTAAGAAAGCTGGCCACCAGTTGAAACCATGTAACCCCCACTGAACAATATCGCCATCACTGTTTTTTAGGGTTGTTTTCCGTGCTATATTGGTAAAGTCATCAATCGTCCATTTGGATGTGTACTTTAATCCTGCATTTGAAAGCAAATCGTTGTTGTAATACACATTCAACACATGAAGTACAACGGGCAGCCCGTATAGAGCGTCACCCATTCGATATGCACTTACCGATCCAGGGAAGAAGTCATCCATATCCCTCTTCATGTCTCTTTCAACATAAGGGGTAATGTCAACAAAGGCTCCCTTATTGGCGAAAGCTGGCAGTGCTTTATCATTGAAAAAAAGGATGTCTGGACCGCTGCCTGACGCCAACTCAATTGCTAGCGTCTCCAACATTACGTTTTCTGAATCCCCAGCATAGTTTCGCATAACTACTTCGATTTCCGATTGGCTGGCATTGAATGCGTCGATCAACTGAGCGTGAATCGGCAATACACTCGCGAAACCCACGATAGCATAGTCTATCGTGACCTTTGCATATCCTGCAGTCGAGGAAATCACTAAGAGAAAGATCAATAACATCGAGACAATGTGCTTTTTCATTTAAATCTCCTTTCTATGTGGAACTCTACCCTTACTGTATTATTAAACCTCGATGCAAACTTCCCTTCAACGTTGCATGAAATATTTCATTCGCATTGATCATTTATTGCTTAAGCCCAGTCGACTACATATTACCCTCGATAAGTTGAGTATGCTCAACCCTGTTTTTGGAAACCATGTATAAAGCCGTAGACCATTGGGGGGATATCCATGTGGATAATATGGGGGATAGTATTCCTGCTATTTGCAGCAGTACGTAGCATCAGTTACGCAGTATGGTTGTGGGAACAAAACCAGCATCGAGCCTGCTTTGGTGTAACCTTACTCACAGCTCTCTCCCTTGGTATACCCATCTTTGTCGCCACTTGGGTGAGGTAGTGCTATGCAATGGCTGCAAAAAGTAAAAGCGTTATTCACATACCAACCGACGGCGGCAGAGCCTTTTATTCTGACTGAAGGTACATTGCCTCAGGAAATGGAACGCCATATAACAGATGAAGAGCCTACCAAGCCCCCGGTTAGAGAACGTAGTCCTCGTCAACTACGCAAACCTATACCTATAACGCAAAAACAAACCCATAGCGATACTGATAATGATCAGATTTCTGATGACTTGGGTGTAAACCGTTTAACGTTGGAACACCTTTTTCATGGTTCGATTAATAATGACCTAATTCAACGAGAATTCCATTTTGCCAGCCGGGGAGATGGCTTACTGGTATATTTAGATGGCATCGCCGATAATAACCGGATTATGTATGCCATATTACAACCTTTGATGATATTAACTGAACGTTGTCACCACGAACCTGATGATATCCCGGAACGTATTACAGCTGATACAGTAAGTGAATTACTGCTGCCAATTCACCAGTTAGAAGTGCTGCATTGCTTTGCTGATGTGGTTAAAGCTATTTTGGACGGGCAATCTGTGCTGTTTATGGCTGGTGATAACCAGGCTTTGGCCGTGGAGACCCGCAGTTTTCCCACTAGATCGGTAAGCCCCCCCATGGTGGAAATGATAGTGCGCGGACCGCAAGAGGCCTTCACTGAAAGCATGCGTACAAACATTGGGCTGGTGCGAAAATATATACGCAACCGTCATTTAGTCACTGAAATGATTGATGCAGGAGAAAACTGTACGGTCGCCATGCTTTATGTGCAAAATGTAGCTAGCCCTAAGTTGGTAGCCGAGGTTAAAAAGCGTTTACAGGCTATACAGGGTAAGTTTTTGCGAGAGACTGGCATCATCGAACAGATGATTGAAGATAGCCCTGGATCCATATATCCACAGGTAACAACCACAGAAAGGCCCGATGCGGTAGCCACCATGCTGCAAGACGGTCGGGTAGCTATATTAGCCGATGGCAGCCCATTTCCTATGGTGATGCCTACTACGTTGTTCACCCTGTTAAAAACACCGGAAGATACTTACATGCGTCCCGCGTTCGGTAATTTTATGCGTTTAATCCGAATTATTGCCCTTTTTATTTCCTACTTATTACCCGGCACATATTTAGCAGTAGTTAATCACCATCCTGCTTTAATTCCTACTGATTTACTTTTGGCCATTGCTGGCGCTCGCGAAGGTGTACCTTTTCCTTCCTGGATGGAAGTTCTGATAATGGAAGCATCGTTTGAAATTATTCGGGAAGCGGGCATTCGTGTACCTGGCGTAGTCGGCCCCATTATGGGTATATTGGGCGCAATAGTGCTAGGACAAGCTGCCGTGCAAGCGGCTATTGTTAGTCCCTTCCTTATTATTGTTGTGGCAATTACTGCACTCGCATCTTATGCTATACCCAATTATGGCTTGCAGTTTACCACTCGCGTCATCCGTTTCCCCTACATTGTTTTAGGGTACACATTAGGTTTATACGGCATTGTGATTGGCATAGCTTTTCAACTAGTATACACTGCCAACCTCACTAGCTTTGGAGTTAGTTACTTTTCGCCTGTCACTCCGCACAGCAAACTCGATAAAGGGATAATCACCCGCACACCCGTTCAGCAATATCAAACTCGACCCGATTACCTGCAAGTACAACAACGGGCTTATAAGGTATCATCATTTCGACAGCACTCGGAGCGTGATGAACAAGATGAAAACACATAACTTGCTAGGCGGACAAGAACTTTTAGCCTTAACCTTGATAGCGGCAAATACAACCATTTTTTCCGAGGTCCCTCGTCATTTCTTCGAAATAGGTGCCAATGCCGCTTGGCTGGCTGCTACCATGGGTGGGCTAACGGCTATAGGTGCCTGGTTCGTGATTGGGTTGGCCCTGGAACGTTACCCGGGTCAAGGCCTTTTTCAACTAGCTGCTACTAGCCTGGGTAAATTTGGCGGCACTACATATAACATATTATTGTTTTGCTATTTTACTCTCAACGCAGCTATTGTCAACCGACTACTAGCCGAGGCTACTATCATTGCCGCTCTACCAAACATCTCCATTAGCTTGGCTTTTATTATCTCAATCACCTTTGTTGCTTTTGCCGCATACCGAGGCCTAAATGCTTTAGCAAAAAGCTGTTATATAGCGTTGCCATTTATTGCTGCTGGTGTACTCTCCTTGCTCTTCTTAAGTAGTGGTAATTGGAATTTCAAACTCTTACAACCCTGGCTGGGCTTTGGATTCAAAAAAACTGTATTGGGTGGCATTCTCACCTCTGGTTTGGTAGGTGATACCATTGTTTTAGCTCTATTAGCCGATGTTACACAAATCGGTGTCTCTCGATTACGCCTTTCTATGTTGGCAATATCAATAACAGCCATTCTGCAAATTGGCTTGATGCTGGTTATTAGCATGATATTTCCTTACCCAGTAGGTGGCGAGCTCACTCTACCTTACTATATGCTCTCTCGTTCTATTGC
>CAYMKM010000156.1:0-1495 GCA_964390985.1 uncultured Clostridia bacterium
ACTACCACTGGTAAACCATACTTAGCCATATTATTAACATGATGCTTTAGGTTAGCTAGGCCTTCTTCTAGCGCTGCTAGGTTTTTGTGAGCTACATCGGCCCGTCCCACACCACCGTGCATGTGCAAAGCACGCACCGATGCTACCAATACGGCCACATCGGGCCGTAGACCAGAGTAGCCATGCACAATATCGAAGAACTTCTCTGCACCCAAATCGGCAGCGAACCCACCCTCAGTCACTGTATAATCGGCTGTTTTTAAAGCCAGACGAGTGGCCAATATGGAGTTATTGCCATGCGCTATATTGGCAAAAGGTCCACCGTGTACAAAAGCTGGTTGCCCTTCTATTGTTTGAACTAAGTTGGGTTTTAAAGCATCGCACAATAATGCTGCCAATGCCCCGGTTACACGTAAATCCCCAGCGTATACCGGTTTACCTTCGTAGGTAAACCCAACTAAAATCCGCCCTAACCGCTCCTTCAAATCTTCTGGGCTGTTGGCTAAGCATAATATAGCCATTATTTCTGAAGCAGCGGTTATATCAAAGCCGGATTCCCGAGGAATACCATTTGCTTTACCGCCCAAACCTACAACAATGTTGCGTAGCTGTCGGTCATTAATATCCATCACTCGCCGCCACAACACACGACGAGGATCAATTCCCAGGCTATTACCTTGGTAAATGTGATTATCAATTATTGCTGCCAACAAATTATGCGTCGCACCCACAGCGTGAATATCGCCAGTAAAGTGAAGGTTGATATCCTCCATGGGCACCACTTGCGAGTAACCACCGCCTGTGGCACCACCTTTAATGCCGAACACTGGGCC
Source organism: uncultured Clostridia bacterium (assembly GCA_964390985.1). Classification (GTDB taxonomy): domain Bacteria; phylum Bacillota; class Limnochordia; order DTU080; family DTU080; genus CAYMKM01. The sequence continues at coordinate 834 of CAYMKM010000156.1, forward strand.
TAAGGATGGTTCGCGCAAAGCAACAGCTACCCGCTTACCCAACCGGCCTAAACCCTGAGTCAAACCCACAGCAATGGTGGTTTTTCCTTCGCCAGCCGGTGTAGCTGTGATAGCAGTAGTATAAATAAGCTTTCCGTTTGGGGCATTTTGCAGACGGTTTAGCGCGGCCAGGCTTACTTTCGCTTTGTAATGACCGTACAGCTCCAATTCCTGATCAGCAATCCCTAACTCCCTGGCCACATCGGTAATAGGTCGCAGTTTGGCTGATTGCGCAATAGCTACATCCGTCAGCATTAATACGCCTCCATTCTTATGCTTTATGTCATTCGATCGTACTCAGCACAGGTCACCTGAGCTACTAGCTGCTCCCCTGCCAAGTAACGACGTATGTTATCGATAGCATGACGTGTTACATCAACAAAACGATCGTTAGTGGGCCCCGCCTGATGAGGAAATAGCAACACCCTTTCCATACCTCTAAACGGCGAGTCTGCCGGTAGAGGCTCTTGTTGGTAAACATCGAGCGCCACCCATAAACGATTCGCCCGCAACTCTTCTACCAAATCGTCCTCATTTATAACAGCTCCACGGGCAGTATTCACCAAAACCCCGTTATCTGGCAATAACTGTAACAGCTCTCGGTTTACAATACCCATATTCTG
>CAYMKM010000156.1:1595-3751 GCA_964390985.1 uncultured Clostridia bacterium
TCTTGTACGTATTTCACACGACGCAAGCAGGCTAAGATCATCATTAATGAGGCTTCTGCCACAGTACGGCTAATGCTATTGCCCCAGTTGGTCACCATTACACCTTGCTCAATAAGGGTACGGGGAACAACGCGCCGCATCTCACCGGTAAAGTTGCACACATACTTTAGCTGACCCTTACTGGCTAAATCGGCTGGCAAGAGAGGTGAACCCCACCCAGTAACAATTACTTCCGCTTTATAAAGCTCTTCTTCATACGCCGGATGTGCTAGCGCCGCCTCCCTTTTTGAGGCTAAGCGACGGTAATCGCCCAGTGATTGAAACTCTTTGAGCAGCTCTGACGTGAAAAACGCTTTACTACGCTCAGCATTCGGGTAAAACAGATCCAATATTCTGGTCACTATAATGCCACCTACCGCTTAATAAAATCCCAGAAATTACCTCCAAATAGGTTGGCTACATCGCGTTTGATCTCCTCTTCACTTACATGCCAACCCGTCCGAGCAATATCGCAATATTTCTCGGCTAGCACATTAGCTATGATTTTGCGTGAGTGACTCCATTTGTAAACAAGCTGATCGAGTATGCGCGCATCGGAATGCTGCGGTGTAAAGCTAGTACCCAGCATCTCGAAGCGCAAGCGGGTGATTTCGTCTATAAGGCTTGGGTTGTTTAAGAACCACCAGCAGCCAAAGACATGCAAATTGCGGAACTTACGTGCTGCTACAGCCAACTCGTGTTGGTTCTCCCGCGCTAACATGGTTACCAAAAACTTATTCTCAGGGTAATTTGAGCACAAATGCTCAACTACACAAATATCGGATTTACCCGAGCTATCGCCAGCATCTTGCAGACCCGGATTAACGCGTTTCTTAACACCGATCATCATGGCGAAGGGGATATTAAACTGGCGACACACTGGTAAAACGCATTCTTTAATTAGTGTCCCCCGCGCAGAATCTTCGGGAAAAGCAAAGGTCGGCGGTAAGGAGACTGCCATATATAACGGCTGCATTCGTTTTACCCAATCGGCTAAAAAGCGCCGTACCTCGGCTTGTGCTGTAGCAGATAGCGATTTATCCACCTGATAACCCGCTGATTGCAGATACTTATAATTCGCCTGCCAGCTCATCAACAGCCCATCCAAACGAAGAGCCGCTTGGAAGCGCTTATCTTCAGTTATACCGCTCTGCCATACCGCCCGTTCAGTAGGATCGAACGGATCGTTGGTCATCACTACGCAATCTAGGTTGGATAAAGCAAACACTTTATCAATATATTGCTCCACACTTATGCTAGCAAAATAATCGCGATACTCTTTTACTCGGCGGTTACCTACATCGAGCCCCAACTTTTCCAGGACTGTTAACACACCGCGACAAGCTTCACTTACGGGGCTGTTTTCAATGAACAGCTTTTGCCAAATAAGATCGGCCTGCTCTTGCTTGCTCATGGCCCAAAAACTATCGTAGTTCATATCTACCCGACGCATGGTCTCTGCCACGAGGTAATGGTAGTTGACCAAATCGTCGAAACCCCAAAGAAGAAGAGGGCCAAACGATGGTGCAAACAAGTGGGTATGTACATCAGTTATTTTTACTTCCGCTACTGCTTGCTCAACTTGTTGCCGAAGCTGACTTAAGTCTTGCATATTGCCACCCCTTAACCGGTTGTTATACGGAAACTACCTAGCTGCCTTTCGCTAGGTTACAGCAGTATCCTGCCTTTTTTTATAAACTGGGGATGAAGAAACTATATTCACCTTATGGTGCTGGCCGTTTCCACAGCTCCGCTAAGTCAAATTGGAACTCGGGAAAATCCGGGTGGGTAAATTCACCCGTATCAAGGCCTGAACTGCGGAGGATATAAGCATTGTTATGCAAGGCATACGCCTCTATTGTTTCATCTTGTGGATCTACCACCCAATAATGCGGCACCCGCATACGTTCGTATATATTCCGCTTTCTTAATCGATCTTTAGCACGAGTCCACTTAGAGATTACCTCAACCACTAAATATGGCACACCGTTTATCCGCTTCTCTTCCACAATTGCGCTGCATTCACCCGGAATGTAAACCAGGTCGGGCTGGATTACATTAGTATCCGATAAAGTCATATCAATTGGTGCGTCAAACAATTCACCCGTTGCATCGCG
>CAYMKM010000157.1:0-3741 GCA_964390985.1 uncultured Clostridia bacterium
TTATAACCACATATTCGCCGCGTGGCGCCTTATCAGTATAGCCATCTGCCAGTTGGGTTAGATCGCCACTGATAAACTCCTCGTGCATTTTAGTCAGTTCCCTGGCCAAAACAGCCCGCCTGTTACCCAAGACTTTAGCTAATTCGGTTAGCGTGCGTACCAAGCGATGCGGTGCCTCATATATAATAATGGTTCTCTCTTCTGCGGCCAAAGCTGCTATACGTGCTGTGCGTTCCCCTTTTTGCCGAGGTAAGAACCCTTCAAAAACATAACGCTCCGCGGGTAACCCCGATGCCACCAGAGCGGTTATTGCTGCTGAAGGCCCAGGCACCGGAACTACCCTGATATTAGCGGCCAAAGCTGCAGATACCAAATGTTGACCTGGATCGCTTATCCCGGGCATGCCAGCATCGCTTATTAGTGCAATGCTTTCCCCTGCCTGCAAACATTCGAGCAACTCAACTGTACGAGCTACTTCGTTGTGTTCGTGGTAACTGATTAATGGCTTCCTAATATTAAAATGCTGTAGAAGACGCCCGCTATGACGTGTATCTTCTGCCGCTATTAAATGCACCTCACCTAAGATGCGCTGCACCCGGGGCGATAAATCCTCCAGATTACCAATAGGTGTACCACAAATATACAAGGTGCCGTTTTCAGTGGCCACCCCCGGGACCCTCCCTTTTTTGCTTGACCGCATTAGCCCCCTTTGTTGGACGGTTCTTCTTCCAACGATGGCTCTTCTTCCTATTTGCCTGCTCAGGCGCAGCATCTTTAGCAACTGCTAATTCATCCTTGGTAGCAGCACCTGTTGATGTTGCACTGCAATTCTCACAGTTGCCCGAACATTGCTCTTCACTTGGTGGCTGAACATCGCTACTATTGCTGACAACTTGGCCATTTATACCTAATACAAAGCGTGGCCCTTCGTTGGCTTGAACTACATACTGCCCTTTTAACACATAAACTGCAACCACTCGCCCTTCCCCAGCCGGAGTCATTACTCGATCACCTAGCTTAGGCAAGTCAGTTCTAGCTTCCTCATAAACTTCTGCTTCAAAACGCAAGCAACATTTCAAACGGCTACAAACGCCCGAAATCTTATTTGGATTCATAGCTAAATCTTGATCCTTGGCTTGACGAATAGAGACCGGTGCAAAATCACTCATCCAGGCTGAGCAGCACAATGCCCGACCGCAGATACCCAACCCGCCAACCATTTTGGCCTCATCGCGCACACCAATTTGGCGTAGCTCAATGCGAGTACGAAAATGACTAGCTAGTTCTTTTACTAACTCCCGAAAATCAACTCGTTTGTCGGAGGTGAAATAGAAAACCAGCTTACTGCGATCAAAGGTGTACTCTACACCAACTAGCTTCATATCTAACTCATGCTGCTCTATTTTTTCCTGAGCAATTATAAAGGCCGATTGTTCATCGTTCCGATTAGTTTGAGCTTGGCATTTATCGCTCTCAGTAGCAACCCGCACTACCTGCTTTAGCGGTTGTACTATATCGTCCTCAGGCACTTGCTTTATTTGTTCGGCTACTTCACCTAGTTCAATACCACGTGAGGTTTCGACCAGTACATGTTGACCAAGCTCTATTTGCAGTTCACCAGGGCTGAAATAATATATTTTACCAGCTTGCTTAAAGCGAACTCCTACTACCGATATCATCAGTTGTACCCCTTTGCATATTCATCAGCATTGCATCGAGTACCAAACGCCGGTTGGCATTTTGCTGCAGCTGACGACGGGCTATTTGCATTGCTTCTAACGCCTTTCCTGCGGTTGCACCCCAGGCTTGGGCATCTTTATCCACTGTAGATGCTATATCAATATTAACCACTGGAAACTGAGGATGTAACCATCTATGCCATATATCACGCCAATACACAGCGAGCAAATCAAGCATGTAAGTTAAATCTTCTTCCTTATCCAGTTCAGCGGCGATACGCAGTGCACCCTGTTGGCGTTCATTACGCAAGGATTCCACCCATGCCGCCACTTGATCGCGCTTTTTTACTACCGATGAAATATCTAGTTGCATGGCCAAACCCGGACATCCTTCGCTTAAGGCTGCTGCTAGGGCTGCTTGCTTTGGTGACATTCCTTGCTGTGATTCAAGGTATTCGGCCAGTTCCTCTACTCGGAGTGGCCGCAGTCGCATCATTTGACAGCGAGACCGAATAGTGGGTAACAAGGCATTTGGCCGGTGAGCAACTAATATTAAAACGCTGCCCCCCGCTGGCTCTTCCAAGCTTTTCAGCAAACTATTTTGCGCTTGCTCTGTAAGGGTGTCAGCGTCATCAATAACACAAACTCTCCGGCTACTATAGTAAGGTTTTAAAGCCAGAGTTGAATGCAAAGAACGCACCTGGTTAATGCCTATACTGTTGCCAGTTGGCATCAGCCAATGCAAATCAGGATGATAGCCAGCCTCCACCCGTTGACAATTATGACATGTGCCACACGGCTTCTCAATATCTGGGGCAGCGCACAGTAACGCCTGCGCAAATATTTTTGCTAACCGAGCCTTGCCGATACCCTGCCGGCCCATCAGCATATATGCGTGTCCGGTACGCCTGCTAACCAGCGCCGACTGCAAGCTAGCCACGGCAGCAGTGTGTCCGGCAATATCCCAAGGCAATGCTTCACCTTCTATTATGCAACTCATGCCAAGCATAGCAGATGACAAAAGTATGTGTCAAATAGACGATTCGCCCTCAATCCGCTCCCGAAGCTGAGTTAAACTGGCTAGACACACTTGCCATATCATGGCCGCCACTTGGTTCTTATTGTGGCCAGCCACGTCAATTGCACTAATGTTTGCTTGCGATTGCGCTAACTGCTTAAACCCCTCAAACACCCGCCGCTGATACACCAAACCGCGCTGTTCAATGCGATCAGCCTCACCATCCCGGCCATATCGGTACTCAGGTTCCAACATCAGTAAAATTGTTAAATCGGGCCATACCCCTTGCACAGCCAAATCGTTAACCTGCTTTACAGTAGCTACCGATTGACCAGCTCCATACCCTTGATACGCTAGGCTAGAATATACATACCGATCGCTGATCACAATAGCGCCACGCTGTAATGCAGGGCGAATCACCTCGGCCACATGCTGTGCGCGATCGGCAGCCATTAGTAAAACCTCGGTCTCCCAGGACATATTTTGGTTATCGTTCAATAACAGGCTGCGCAATTGGCTTCCAATTTGGGTGCCACCTGGCTCGCGAGTAAGCAATACATCGAACCCTTTGCTTTCTAGCTTATCAGCTAAAAGGGTGGCCTGAGTACTCTTGCCGCAACCATCTATACCTTCAAAAGCGATGAATACGCCTTTGCTATTGCTCATAACAACCCGCTCCTGTTGGTGGCCGATGCTGCTACCACTGCTATGCAACCATCCATTTTATCTCCACGCAAGGCAAAACCAGCAGCACGCGCCCACTGCAAATAATCTAGCACTTCCTCAGTAATCAGTTCTCCTGCTGCCAACACCGGTACTCCCGGTGGATACGGACAGATGGTTTCGGCCGCCACTCGATTATGAGCCTTTGTCCAAGGCACTCGTTCGGTGGGTTCCCCAAACACCTGGCGTGGGGAAAGAACAAGCGGTGGCAAGGGCAACTCACGCTGTTTCAATGGTGCCGAGTGCGGTAGTTGATGCCAGTAATTTGAAGCCAAAGCCGTTAGCAAACGCTTAACCTGAGCGGCATCGTCACCCAAACCA
>CAYMKM010000158.1:0-3724 GCA_964390985.1 uncultured Clostridia bacterium
TTCTACAGCTCGCTGGGAGATAAATAATTTACCAGCACGTACATTCATGGAGGCGCGCATCACTTTTCCACCAGAGCTTGTACCCGGGGCCATCATGCGTCAGAATAACGCTGGTCTACCCGACATTTTGGCCGAAGAAGAAGTCTGGGCAGATCAAGCCAACCGCATTCGTGGTAGGGCCAGGTTAGATATACATATAGCCATACTTGCGCTCATTTTGGTGGTGTTGGCAGCTGTATACTTTTACTATGGATTTGCTCGCCCGTTTCCAAGTGATTTCCAAGGTTCATATTACCGTGATCTGCCAGCCGATTATCCGCCTGTGGTGCTAGGTGTATTGTGGCGTGGGTACGGTAATACGCAAGATATAGCCGCCACACTTATGGACCTTTTGCGGCGCAAACATTTGCAGATAACCCAAACGGTGCGCAAAGGATGGTTTGGAAAGCATCATGAAGATTTCGTATTAACGCTTTCCGATCAAACAAATGTGGAGCAGCTAAATCAGCATGAACGGCTACTGATACAACTTTTATTTGAGGATATAAGAGGCTGGCTGCCAGCGGGCGATCCGGTAACCATTGAGAGTATCAAACGATATGCCCAAAATAATAAAACCCGTTTTACCAAATGGTATAAGATCTGGCAAGACGAGACTGGTCAATTGCCAGCCAAGTACAATATATTTGATACAAGTAACCGGGCGGGGCGCATTATCGCCGGTGTAATTGCTTTTGTTCTTGCTATGGTCGGTTTTGCACTCCTTATGGAAGGCAGATATCTGTTTACTGGCGGTAGCTTACTTATTGGGGCGCTGGTGGCTATTCTGTGTGCTACCCTTAGCAGGAGACACACCCCTCGTGCTCGCACTGAGTATTTACAGTGGCGGGCGTTTAGACGGTTTTTGCGACATTTCTCTACCATAAAAGAGGCGCCTATATTGTCTGTGGCTATATGGGAGCATTACCTGGTATACGCGGTTGTATTGGGCGTGGCCCAGGCAGTGATTAAGCAATTGCAGGTGTTGGCTCCTGAGTTAAGGAACGATCCTAATTTTGCATCTAGCTGGCTATTTATGAGCACAAGCCCCGGTGGTGGCCAGCCTATTAGCTCTTTGTTATGCAACTCATTTGTATCCTCGGTGCAGACAGCATTCTCGCAAAGTAGCTCTGCTGCTGGCGGAGGTGGAGGCTTTAGTTCGGGCGGAGGTGGCGGAGGTGGCGGCGGTGGTGGTGGCGCCGGTTAGAGGGCGATGAAGGTAACAATAGAACGAGGAGGCGGGAATCATGTTATACTTTTACATTGCTTTAGGGCTATTGGTCTTGTGGGTAGCCTTTGGTTATAATCGGTTCGTGGTCTTGCGGGCCCGTGTACGCAATGCTTGGTCGCAAGTAGAGGTTCAATTACGCATGCGTTACGATCTGATTCCAAACATTGTGGCTACTGTAAAAGGATATGCAGAGCACGAAAAGGATATATTTGCCGCTGTAAGTGAGGCTCGCAGCCGGGCCATGGGTGCGCAAACGATCTCTGGAAAAGAAGAAGCCGAAGCATCACTAGCCGGCGCACTAAAGTCTTTGTTTGCTGTAGCAGAGGCCTATCCTACCCTGCGTGCCAGCGAAAACTTCACCAATTTACAACAGCAGTTGCAAGATGTTGAGAAGCGTCTGGCATTCTCACGCCAGTTTTACAACGATAGCGTGTTGAAGTATAACACCAAGGTGCAGATGTTTCCGTCCAACATTTTGGCTGCAGTGTTCAGTATGAAATTGGAACCTTACTTTCAGGCAGGCCAAGAGAGCCAAGGCCCAGTGGAAGTAAAGTTCTAGCGTATCTGCGGTAGTTAGGGTGCTTTTACGGCTTTGTTGCAATAAGCGTTAGCACTTCTTGCCTGGTACGCTCATCGGTTCTGAATATACCCCGCATGGCTGATGTAACCGCACGGCTGCCAGGCTTTTTGATGCCCCGCATGGTCATACATAAGTGCTCAGCCTCTAATACCACGCAAACGCCCCGGGGTTTTAGGTTCTGCATCAATATATCGGCAATTTGCGCAGTTAGACGCTCTTGTACTTGTGGCCGCCGTGCTAGTATCTCTACTACGCGAGCTATTTTACTGAGCCCCGTCACCCTACCTTGGGCGGGAATGTATGCCACATGTGCCTGACCTATAAATGGTAGAAAATGATGTTCACACATGGAATACAAAGGTATCTCCTTTACCAGCACTAAGTCGTCTTGCCCTTCTTGAAAAGTGACATCAAGGTTTGATGCGGCGTCTTCGTACAAACCAGAAAACACCTCGGCATACATTTCCGCCACACGTCGGGGAGTACCACTTAAACCTTCCCGCTGTACATCTTCGCCAAGGGCCTCAATGATTTGCAACATAGCATCTTTTATTTTTGCTTGATCAATCAAAGGACGGCCTTCCTTTCCCAGTAACCTTCAATGGCCCCAAAATCGAAGGGCCTGCAAGGGTGTTCCTGTTATCTATCGTCGTTCCTGCTGGCATATTAGCGAATTGTATCGAATGTTCGCCGACCGATTCGACAAAGTTTATGGGCTTGTCCTGATATATTGGTACCTACCCTATAGTGTATTGGGTGGTGTTTATGGCACAGCGTATGATTCCAATAAACCGTCATCGTTACGGTAACCGCCGCATACAGTGGCCTTATGTGCTTGGTCGGTTGTTCGTTACTGGGCAAGCTTTGGCTCTTAATGCAGCCTGTTTGCTTGCGGGTCGGGCTGGGTTGCTAGGTGGGGCTCATCCATTTGGTATTGCCCTTTTCTATACAATTGTGTGCACTGGGTATAGAGCACGTTCCATTGTAGCAGCTTTGTTCATATTGCTCGGGTTAAGTACTAGCGCTTCGTTATATAGAGTGTTAGCCACTGGGTTGGCTCTTGTAGTTATGCTAGTTTATAAGGCTGGCGGGCGGCAACGTCACCAACGCTCAACCGGGCTCGATATATTAGTGCTGGCTGCTTTATTGGCTGGAGCCCGGCTATTGGTTATCCAGTGTACTTTTGGTTTAACCCAACGGGCCATAGTTGGCATTGGCTTAGAAGCGGTTATGGTTATATTAGTGAGCGTATTGCTAGCTCCTTTAGCTGATTTGCTGCGGGGTGGGTTGCCTAGTCGTCTTAGTAACGAGCAACTGGTATCGGCTGGTTTAGCTGCGGTGGTAATTGGCTTGGGGTTACAAGGCTGGCATATCGGTTACATTCAACCAGCGGAGGTGTGGAATAGGTGGGTGATACTTTTCACCGCCTTCCTGGGGAGTGGGGCCATTGGCGCTGCGCAAGGCACAGCCCTGGGTTTGATGGCGGAGATATCGGCTACGGCACCTTTGGGCGGTGGAGCAGGTTTGTATGGCATCTCCGGTTTGCTGGGGGGGGTGTTCAGTCAGAGGGGCAAAGTAGCGGTGATCGGCGGTTTTGTTCTAGGCAACCTAATAGCATCTGTACGTGCTGTTTCCGGTGAAGAAATAGTGGTTGGCTTTTTGCAGACAGCGCTGGCAGCCATATTATTTATGATTACCCCGCGTTATTTGGTGCGGCAGGTGGAACGGGCTATTCCTGGTAGCGATGCTGCTATACAGCTAGCTGCCGGCAGGGAAAAACGTCTGCGTTTACTGATTAGTCAGCGGTTAGAGCAAATGGCGCAGGTGTTTGGCGAGTTATCCTCTATATTTCAATGCGTTACACCACAAAGAGC
>CAYMKM010000159.1:0-3686 GCA_964390985.1 uncultured Clostridia bacterium
TCGCCACTGATGCTCATGTTATCGGTATTCATCACGCCGTGAATAAACCCGACCAGCTGCCATTCGGCAACTAGCTTGGCCTGCCTTTCGACCACACCTTTAAGTAATTGCAAGAACCGATCGGGACTTTGCCGATCAATTGAAGGGTAATGCCGACGCAAAGCGTAATCAGCCAAAACCTTGATGTCCTCACGAGCACCCCAGGCGATCGCATATTGAAATGTACCGACCCGCAGATGACTAGCGGCAACGCGGGTCAATACAGCACCTGGCAATAGAATTTCGCGAGCCACATCTTCACCTGTGGTAACAACCGCCAGGCTACGTGTGGTGGGAATTCCGAGGGCGTGCATCGCCTCACTAATGATGTACTCGCGTAGCATGGGCCCCAAAGTTGCTCGACCATCACCGCCACGCGAGTACGGTGTACGACCCGACCCTTTCAGTTGGATATCAAACCGCTCATTGGCCGGGGTTATGTGCTCTCCAAGCAGAATTGCTCGACCGTCGCCGAGCAGTGTGGAGTACCCAAACTGATGTCCAGCGTACGCTAGGGCTAGTGGGTCAGCCCCTTTCGGCACCTGATTACCGGCTAAGATTGCTATGCCTACATGGCTGCGCAAGGTATCAGCATTCAAACCAAGGTCCGCTGCCAGTCCATCATTGAAAACCACCATTTCCGGTGCCACCACCGGTGTCGGGTTGAGGCGTGAAAAGAACACCTCTGGTAGAGAGGCGTAACTGTTATCGAAATGCCAACCGACGGCCATCCTGAACATCGCTCCTTTAAAGTTAGTATTGGCTACATCAAGGAGCGATATCTAATAGACTACGTCAACATCAACGTTTCTTCGGCCGGGATCCAAGCGGACCTCTGCTCACAACCCTCGAGATCAGACATCCAAATTCTCAAGAACACCACTTTCCAAGTTGAGACGACGGTAAAAGCAATTGCGCGCCTGCCCACGTGCGTTTTTTGTGTGGCAAATACCGCTGGCCTTCGGTTTGACAAAATACACGAGTGAGTTCTGTTCGCAGTTGACACGAATCTCCACCAACTCAAAAGTGTTACCGGATTGCTGCCCCTTGATCCAAAGCTCATTTCGCGATGTGCTCCAAAAGGTGGCAATACGAGTGCGGATGCTATGTTGCAGTGCTACCTCATTCGTATACGCTATTAATATGACCTCTTTTGTATCTATATCCTGCACAGCCACTGGAATTACATTAAGGCCCCGGGCAAAGTTGGTCGCCATTTTTGCAAAGTTCAATTGAAGAACAGAGCCTTCCTCAAGCGCAGCAATCGCCTGCCGATCTTTTGACATGTAACAGCCTCCTATAGACATCCTCAAATACCGCGTCACCTTCCAGATAGCAGGTGGCTCTTACGACGAAAGGTTTATAATTTCAGCAGCAGTGGTTCTTACTAATTCAGGGGGAGCAATGCGTAATACGGCATCCACCGCTCCCCCGCCTGCATATACCTCAGGTTGCGTAAGCACCCGATCCTCAACCAACGTGCGTAGTCGCACCTTATGACCAAAAGGCGGAACGCCACCAATGCTGAAGCCGGTGCACTCTAACACTGTTGCCGCATCCGCAAGCTTAATCTTCTTTTTAGCCATTCCCAAGTAATCGGCCAACCGCCCAATGTCTATTCGAGTTGCACCGTTCGCAATAACCAAAATAGGGATAGTATCTGCGCAGAAGACAACCGTTTTTACAATACGTTCAGCAGGTACGTCGAGCGCCCGGGCTGCTTCCTCCACCGTTGAGGCCTGGTGCTCTAGAATGACGATTTCTCCGGCAATATTGTTCTCGCGTAAATACCTAGCAAACAATTACATTTCCCTTTCGTATTTGATTTGATAATAGATGCGATACCCAATTATAAGAAGGTTGGCAGATACCAGCATTAGAATTGCTACCATATCCAGGTCCATTAAAGCATACGCTAAAAGTATCGCACCCAACGTAAAAACCATCATATCATATGCCTTCGCTTTTGCCCGATAAGCGATGACCATATTGCGTTCATCGTTTTCACATATTTTTATCTGCTTTGCTAAGGCAGGATTGTTTTTTAAAGCGCGTTGGCTTATTATTTCTCCTAGCCCGAGACCAAAAACTCCGCAACCTATCCCCACGAGAATGTAGGGTAACGACCTCATGATACCCTGTGGATCTTCAACTACCTTAATCGCAACCAGCCCAGTTCCAATTAGCGCTATGCCAATAACGGTAAGAATGCGAAACAAAAACGAACTATTCATGCGTCTTCATCCCCCTCATAGATAAAAATATCCTCAATACTCATGCCAAAAAACCGGGATATTTTAAACGCCAATAGGATTGATGGGTTGTATCGGCCATTCTCCAGAGAACCAATTGTTTGCCTGGACACTTCCAGCAATGTCGCCAATTCTTCTTGCGTGATGCCGCGCTGTTTGCGTATTTCTTCGAGGCGGTTTTGCATGAGCTCACCCTCCCTATGGAAAGCTTACTTTCCGTAAGCTAAGTGTACCATGCAAACCCAGCGATGGCAAGCTCGCTTTACATTTTCTTTTGCTAAGTATGGAATAATGGAATCGACGTATCCTAAGAGACCTGCTTATACCCTGCTTTACGGTTCCCTTGCTAGCCTGGCCTTTTCCATTTTGTCGGAGCCAATGTGGCAATAACCATGCGGGTGTTTGTTTATGTAACTTTGGTGGTACTCCTCCGCCGGGAAGTAATTCTCTAAGGCTTGCACTTGTATGGCAATTTTATCCCTAAAATGCTTCTGAAGCACTCTTATTGAATCTTGTATTATTCTCATGTCGCTTTCATCGGTATAATAAATGCCTGTTCGATATTGGTTTCCCCGATCCGCACCCTGGCGGTTTACGGCAATAGGATCGATGGATTCGTAAAATAACGATAGCAAAAAGGCTAAGCTAATTTGTTCGGGATCATAGCAAACCTTAACTGTTTCGGCATGGCCTGTGTTTCCCCGGCACACTTCTTCATATGTCGGATTATGTGTCGTGCCATTGGCATAACCAACTTCGGTATGCAAAACGCCATGAATATTGGACAAATACTGCTCAGTCCCCCAAAAGCAGCCTCCGGCAAGGTATATTTCTTTCGCTTTTTTATTTAAAAGAAACATTTTGCGGGTAATCATCTGCCCAGGTTTGCCAACACTAAGGCAAATGGATGTAGCGCACGCCTGTACTGGGACTTGCTTAGCAACCTCCGCTGCCACTTCTGATAGGCTCGATTCGTTGCCGTATGCTAATGTAACATGAGGCTCTATGTCACTGTATTCACCGTTATAGTATTTAAACTCAGGCCACTTACGCATAATCGCTTTCGTAATATCTATAAAGGGAGTTGGATCCTTGGGAACCAGTAATAGCACCTCGTGCCCAAACCACCCTAAATCAAGCGTGAATTCGAAGGCCGGATATCCGGCAAACACTGTTGCGAGCTCGGCGAGTATTGTCTCATCAATACGCCCTGGAGGCATCCATGGGTAAAGAAGCGTAATATGAGCTGGAACGCCAACCAGCGGAACATCCCCCTTGTAACGGGACCGGACATACTCAAGAATACCATTAACCTCAGGGACGGAGATAGCGAGTACGCTTTGCTCTTCTTCCCAGACGGAGGAATCACTCATTTCATCGACGCCTTTCTGTCTT
>CAYMKM010000160.1:0-3674 GCA_964390985.1 uncultured Clostridia bacterium
CCAAGTTGATGTGGAGTCTGTGGTTAACCCGGATGGTTATCCGCAGAATCCATCATCAACGGCATACCCACAGGTTACAAAGGTGCAAGCACCCAGGAATAACAAAAGCTCCAGACTTTTACTATAACGTCTGTTATAATGCCCATAGTAATGGTAATTAGCAAGGAGATGCAATAAAGGTGGCCTATCCAACTGAAAATAGAGTGTTACTATGGTCGACTGATGTACCCGGTGCATTAGGTGACGGTCCAGAAGATAATCCTGGCATGAGTTTGTATATGGTGGATAGTGAAAAACCTACCGCATGCGTTCTTATATGTCCGGGAGGCGGATATGTACATAGGGCTGCTCACGAGGGGGAACCGGTAGCACGCTGGTTAAACAGTATAGGGGTATCAGCGATAGTGCTAGATTATCGGGTAGCACCATACCGGCATCCTTACCCGCTACTTGATGCTAGACGAGCTATGCGTCTTACCCGGTTGCATGCCAGCGAATGGGGTATAGACCCTAACCGCATTGGTATACTCGGTTTTTCAGCCGGTGGCCATTTGGCAGCAACTTTAGGCACGCACTCAGATTGTGGATTTGTTAACAGCTCAGATCCCGTAGAAAGAGAAAGTTGCCGTCCTGATTTAATGATTTTATGCTACCCAGTGATAAGCTTCACTAGTTATCAACATAAAGGATCAATAACAAACTTACTCGGCCCACAACCAGCCGCATCCGATATAAGTGACCTTTCTAATGAATTGCGAGTAACAAGCGATACACCACCTACATTCTTGTGGCATACAGCAAATGATGCAGGGGTAGCAGTAGAAAACAGCTTGATGTTCGCTAGTGCACTTAGTCGCAATAACATACCTTTTGAATTGCATGTATTTCCGGAAGGCCGTCATGGACTAGGCCTGGCAGGTGACGATTCATATATAGGAACATGGACGGGCATGTGCGCTCGGTTTTTGTCCCATAACGCTTTTGTTACTCAGTGATTAGCCGGTATACATCGTGCCAGCCTGCTACTAATTTTATGCGGGCATGGAATGAATGTCGTTTAGGCGTTATTGGCGAAATGAGTATCACCCGCATTACCCGGGCCAAAGAGGTAGCTACCAGTTTATCATCTTCTATTGCCCAGTTTAGACTGTATCGCTGTGCGGCTGGTAGTTTATTATCTTGCTCCATTTCTAGCGCATCATAAGGAACCTGCCATTGCTGTAACCAGTGGCGTGTAACCTCGTTTGCACTAGCTCGCCGAGCGGTTACGACAGCAATATATGCACCAGCAGCTTTTAAACGCTGTACACAGTCTATAGCGCCTGGTTGAGGTATGGCTTTGCTATAAATCTCATCTTGATGGGCGGCAAATGTCGCCCAAAAATCGTGAATAGAGATGCCAATTGTAGCTAAGAAATCACTTTTTAGCCATGTTGAAGGTGGGCCATCAGGCAAAGGAGTTCCTAATACGCGTGAGAGCACTAAACCACAAGCGTTGTATAGCAAAGTACCATCCAGATCTAATAGCAATCGAATAGGAGCAGGCGGAAGCTTAAAAAGTGGCATTTGCACCTGATTTGAGGGCAAGGGTTTGTTGTAAATAGGCGCTAAAGAAGAGGGCATAAACCCAACCTCCTGAGAAAAAAGGTTAGCTAATAGGGCGAATGCATTCGGGCCGATCATTTATAGGTGAATTTACTATAGTTGATACGGGGTAGGCTTCCATATCTTCTGCTGGATAGGGTTGCATCATATTCATTAGCTGCGGTAAATCGTAATTCGAATGATCCAACCATGTATTAATGCTACATTTGGGAATAACAACTGGCATGCGATTATGAATAGATGAGACTAAATGATTTGCTGCAGTGGTTAGTACGGTAAAAGAGCGAATGGTTTCTCCCTTGGGTGCTTGCCATTCTTCCCACAAACCTGCTAATGCCATGGGTGCTGATGAAAGCAGACGAATAAAGTAAGGTGTTTTAAGCGCATCAACTTGGCACCATTCGTAAAACCCTGTAGCTGGAATCAAACAACGGCGCAAGCGTAGTGCATTGCGGTACGTTGGCTTTTGATCAGCTGTTTCCGCTCGCGCATTTATCATTTTATAAGACAGCTGAGGATCTTTAGCCCATGAGGGGAGTAATCCCCAACGAAGGTAGGTAGCGTTTCGTTTGCCATGCCTGTTTTGAATGATAGCAAACACTTGCTGACCTGGGGCAATGTTATAACGGGGTTGGTAAGTTACGGCCAGCCTTTCTAAACCAAAATATTGAAGGATTTGCTCTACGCCACTAATATTACTAGCTATTCGCCCACACATACTGTTACCCCCGGCAGTTGGTCCTATGAATATCGTACCCGATTGTTATCAGGTTGTGAACCTATTGGTGGTCTTTGGACGAATTAACTATCTAGTTTGTTCGCTAATAATGATACAGGGTAGTGCAAGTATGCACCACCCTGTGCTGAAGTAAGGCTGAATTACCTGGCCCTTAACCATGCTCGGTCTAGCATACCTAACATAATATGGGCTAACCCAAATCCAAGGATGCCACTACCAAGCGCTAGGCGTGAACGGTTACGCATTGTCAGAGCACCGACGGTACTCACTAAAGCGCCTAATCCGGACACGACCCAAGTGGTTTTTGCCCGTCTCAATAACCTCACCTCCACACATAGCATGTGTCAACTGTTGAGGTGATACGCGGCAAAATAGCATTTATTCGGGCGTAGATTCCGCTGACCATATTCTTTGATAATCAGTAAGCATTGAGTTACAAAGTTCCTGCAGTTGATCGGGATCCCAATTTTTAAATGTACTGTAGTCGGCATATATGTACCGGTGTAACCAGCCGGCAGCCAACAATGGTAATACGCTTTCCTGTAAGTCATTAGGCAAGCTTTCCAACCAGGGATGTAACTGTATTAGTTTTGGCCGGGCTAGGTTATATACTAAGTTAACAACAGCATTTTGCTGTTCGTGTTCTAAGCAATCTAGCAAAGATGCCGTTTGCCAACCTACTTTTGTAAATGGCAAATTGGTGACAGGATATTTATGTATGTGACTCTCTGCAGATGTGTAGACGGAGAGTCCGAGTAAATAATCGGTAGATGTATTCAATGCCGCTGCTAATTTGGCCAAAACAAGACCAGAGGGAGCGTCCTTCTTGCCACTTTCCAAATCGCTAATGTAGCCTTGTGAAACTTTAGCTTCGCGGGCTAATTTGTTTCGGCTCCACCCTCGGGCATTGCGCAACTGTTGTATACGCTCGCCAAGCGCACTCATTTCTACCGCCTGCCTTCAGCCATCCAACTTCACCATAGAGAACAAAGCACCTTCTGTTGGTAGGCAAATGGTGATCAATGTTGACTGATGACCATGCTAATGATATGTTTTAGAAGGGAAGTATCTCTATAGAGATAGTTATAATCTCTTGGGAGAACGGAGGCGGGTTATGGAGAACCGGGTGCGTGACCTACGGCTTAAAAGAGGCATGACCATACGCCAGCTGCACGAAATAACAGGCATATCACCAAGTTATATTCATTACATTGAAACCGGTCGTAAAGTTCCTAGTGTTTATCATGCCCAACGTTTAGCAAACGCTTTTAAAACCACAGTGGAATTTTTATTCCCTCAAAATGGCTAAAGTTTATAGCCATAAATGCCG
>CAYMKM010000161.1:0-3660 GCA_964390985.1 uncultured Clostridia bacterium
TGCATATCAATGGGCTTTGCTCCACCGACTGTGAAATCAGCCAATATAGCTTTAGGTTTACTCATATGAGCTAGTAGTGCTTCCATATCCAAGCCATCTGGATTATAAACAGCACCGGTGATATCGCCTACGGCAATGAACTTACAACCCACCTGTGCCAAGTACTCAGCTGTGTATCGGCCAACATTACCAAAACCCTGTAAGACTACAGTTGGGTTTTTGCTATTCATACCTGAGCGACGTAGCATCTCTAGTGTCGTGAGAGCCACGCCACGCCCAGTAGCTTCGCGCCGACCGCGAATACCACCTGCATCCTCTGGTTTCCCTGTGACCAAAGCGGGCATTGGCTTACCTGCTAATTTGCTTGCTTCATCAACTATCCAACCCATCTCTTGATGCGACGTACCGACATCAGGGGCAGGGATATCGATATCTTCTCCCCAATTAGGCATCATTCTTTTTGTATACTCTCTGGTTAAGCGCTCAAGTTCATTAACGCTCAATTTTGCCGGATCAACCCGAACGCCGCCCTTTGCCCCACCAAACGGCAAACCTACCAGCGAACACTTCCAAGTCATAATGGTTGCCAAAGCGCAAACTTCATCCAGATCAGCTGCCGGATGAAAACGAATTCCACCTTTATATGGTCCTACAGCATTACAGTGCTGTACTCGATATCCCATGAAAACTTGCCATGTGCCATCATCCATTTTGACTGGAACGTTTACTGTAACCTCTCTATCGGGCTTATTGAGTATCTGCATAATATGTTCTGCTACGCCCAGAGTCTCAGCTGCTTTTTTTAGGTTGATTTTGGTACCTACCAATAATGTAGAACCAGGAGAGGAAGCCCGTGTATCCTTCACTTCCTGTGAGCCTGACTGGTTGAATTCCTGTTCGCCACAACATCTTTTAGCATCACATGGACCTATTTTCGATGATTGCTTGACCACTGTATGCTGCCTCCCATCAATTAATAATACCTGCGTGCAATCACATTGTATACTGCGAATTAATTAACCGCAATAGGATAGCCACAATTATTTTGCATTCCGTATCAAATAAACAAAGGCGGCCTTATTTTGGGCCTACAAACTGCACAATAAACTTAACTAGAGTAACACTACATTAGTAACAGACTCTATGTAAGCTGAACGCGAGTAGGAGGTGCTAGTCGTGGCCAGACGCTTAACATGGGTTCTACTATTGATACTAATAGCTACTTCCCAATTTGGGTGCATGCGAATAATATTACCACCACCAATGATAGATATGGGAATGCGCGTCACCATTGATGCAATAAAGGTGGATAGCTGGGGTGAGTACCCCGATATCTACTTATTGCTCTCATTGGGAGGCTCTGTGCCTGTAAGGCTACCTGTCGAAGCCAGTACGTCTTGGGCTGATTGGCCTGTTAACGGTACGTGGTATAAGCCACCCGGTCAGAATGTAGCCTTGTGGGATGTAGCCGATTCGCCAGTCGATTATAAGCTAGTTTTGTATATGTACGATTATGACCCTAATGATCCGCCTGACGATCTCATGATGCATACACAGATTACAGCTAATTATGGTTATGGCAAAAAGACCTACGAAGTCTCCACCGATAAAGTGGCACTTCGCTTCACAGTAGAGCCTGTTAAATTAGGCATCAAAAACGAGATTATAATATACTCGTCAGTGCCAAACCTGCTGGAAGTGACCAGTGACTCCGCAGATGGTCCTACCAATGAAATCAGCATCAGTAGTGAAGATAACCGTTAATTCGCTCGTTGCTAGGGGCTAAGGCAGAAACAATAATATATCGACCTTAGCCCTTACGCATTATCAGGCTTTCTTCCGATATACATGCCCATCAACGGCTCCATAAGGTTGTTCTTTGGTTGCCACATCTACCCAAACGTTACCTTTATCCATTTCCGTCACAAGTGCTGAAACACTTTTCCCGTGTAATAGCCCTCTCAGCTCGTCGGCGTATATTACCCCTTGTATATCGATTATACCCGTTGATTGCCCGTTAGTTGGTCCGTACAAGTAAGCAACAATAGGGCCATCTGAGCTACCCAAACGCATCCGACTGGCAGTAATGTGCGTGAGGCTGTAAACGCGCAACCAGAAGGTTAACTTTGAGTTATACCAGTTGAACTTAGCAGTATCATTGTTACCTAAATCAGCCTGGTAATTACTACCGGGTTTGCTAGCTAGTACTGATTGCATACCCTGCTCCTCCTAATAACCTTTCGTTTTTCTTTAATTTATGCGTATGCACTGCATTTGCGTATGGTGCGTTGTTCCTATTGCTGTTAATGGCGTAGGATGTCTTTGGGCAGAAGGAAATATGTGTCAGCCTTCAGAATGATTTTTTAACTACCCAAATAGGGAGTGGCGTTAGCGATGGAACGCCTCGCCGCGAGGTTAGGATTTTACCTGGCCACACAGTTAAACTTGGATAATGACCGACAAGAACAAATTAGCTTCGGTACTTTCGTATTGCTGCAAAGTACATTAGTATTAAGCTGTCTGGTCATTATCACCTTGTTAATAGGCACTATTGGCGAAGCACTCATCATTGCTGGAGTAGCTGCTAGTTTGCGTGCCGTTAGCGGTGGTGCCCATCTACGGGGTCCGCTTCAATGTACGTTGATATCCGTTTCCACGTTTGTCGGCGGCAGTATTATTGCCAAGCAAACCACTCAGGTGTTATATCTTTACCCGCACATGTTACAAATTAGCATTATAGCTTTGTTATCTTTAGTTGCCTGCTTAATGTACCTTGTTTACGCACCGGTTGTTGCAAAGAACCGGCAGCTCTCCATAGAACGCCGCTCTAAATTACGTAGAATCAGTATCCGTTTAGCAGCCATTTATACTGTAACTGCCATTCTATGTACCATGACTGGTTGTGTATGGGCGCCTGCTATTATCGTCGGTATGTGGTTTCAAGGTTTCACTTTGACTCCGGCCGGAGACTGGCTCGCACGTAACTTAGACTCGCTGGTTATAGCGTATTGGAAAAGGAGGTGATAAACATGAAAAAGATCGTTCTCGGTGTCGCAGCTAGTTTACTTGCCACCTTGGCGTTTACCAGCGTGGCAGGCGCATGTCTATGGTTTTTCTACCAACCACCAGTACCAAAATCAATGAATAAATAGGCCATATGTCACCGGCCGGTGTCTTTTTTCTATAAAGGGGTATTGTGCAATGTCTGATGCTATATTGACATGTATTCTTCTTAATATACCAACCACAACACTCACGTTATATGTTAGTTTAGCCATGCAACACTGCTATGTTTCGTTACGCAAGTTGTTTATCTCAGGATTATTATTAGGGATTTTGGTCACCATATATCGCAACCTGCCAATTCCGTTTGGCTTGCATATACCTTTATTTATTTTAACTTTAATTGTTGCCGTTCAACACTTAGGTAATAATACATGGGGTATGTCCTGTTTATTCAGCATGGCTACTTACTTAATAACTGCAGTTGGTGAATACTTAACTGCCAGTATACTCGTAGCCTTAGGTATGCCGATAAAAGAAATTGTAAAGTCAACATGGTTGATAATAATGGCTGGATGGTTATCAAACATTTTCCTCGTCGCATTTGCGATTGCTTTATCTATCCGCCATTCAAAGGTTTCTGTTAGGCAGTAAGGC
>CAYMKM010000162.1:0-3643 GCA_964390985.1 uncultured Clostridia bacterium
TGGCAGACGCGACGGACTTAGGATCCGTTGGGCAACCATGAGAGTTCAAATCTCTCCGCCCGCACCACGAATAGTGGGGCCAGATGCGGCCCCTTTTGCATGTTTGGTCTGCACTACAGCATGGCGGGAGGAGCTTAACTTACATGAAGGCTACACTGGAGAAATTAGAAAATAGCATGGTTGCCCTACACATTGATGTAGAGGAGACCGAATGGGCTGCTGCTGTAACGAAAGCTTTTAAGAAGGTAGGCCAAAAAGTAACCGTACCGGGTTTTCGTAAAGGCCGCGCCCCACGACCAATATTAGAGAGACATGTGGGTAAAGAATATATAACCTCAGAGGCCATTGAACTAGTATTTCCTGAGGTATACAACCAGGCAGTAACCCAAACAGGTATTGAACCCATTGATCAGCCTTTTGTTGAAGCAATTGATTTTGCTGATGAAGATGATAGTAGGGTAGATAAGCTGACGGTGCATGTGGCAGTGAAGCCGGAAGTCTTCCTCAAGGAGTATAAAGGTTTAGCTGCTGAACGGTTAGTTAAACAGGTAAAAGACGAGGATGTTGAGAACGTACTGAACCAAACGCGCGAGAATTTTGCGCAACTAGCAGCTGCTGATCATGACACCGTTCAAAACGATGACTTTGCTTTAATTGATTTCGAGGGCTTTATTGATGGGCAACCTTTCCAGGGTGGCGCAGCCAAAAATTATATTTTACAGATTGGTAGCGGCCAATTTATCCCCGGCTTCGAAGAGCAGCTTATTGGCACCAGCTTGGAAGAAGAAAAAATAGTTCAGACCAAATTCCCCGAAGACTATCACGAAAAAGAGCTGGCCGGCAAGGATGTCGAGTTCAAAGTGACGGTACACGAGCTGAAAACTAAGCAATTACCCGAGCTAGACGACGAATTTGCCAAAGATGTAGGTGAGTTCGAAACGCTAGATGACTTGCGTAAAAACATTCGCCAAAATTTGCAGGCATCAGTGGCTAGTGATGCCGATAACAGGGTAAAAGAAGCTATAATAGACGCGGCAGCGGCTGAAGCCGAGGTAGAGATACCTGAAGTTTTAATTGATCGAGAAGCAGATCGGCTCCTGCTAAATTATATGAGCCGTTTAGCTATGCAGGGCATTGACCCAGCACCCATACGTGATAAGGCAGACGAATTCCGTAAAGATTTAGCACCAGCAGCAGAAAAATCTGTTCGCCAGAATCTGGTGTTGGAGGCTATTGCCAATAAGGAAGGAATCAGTGTTTCACCAGAAGAAATAGAGACTGAAATTGAGCGGATTATTGCTGACGATACTGCACATGCTGATGAAATACGCCAGAGATTTGCTAATCAAGATCGTCGTTCTCGCTTGGCGGAAGCTATACGCATAGAGAAGACCATTGATTTCTTGGTTGAAAATGCAGCCATCACCGAGCGAGAGTGGGAGCCTGAGAGCACAAGTGCTGATAGCGCCGATAGCGCTGATAATGAGGAAGAATAATAAGCGGGAATGATAGTTATAACAGCACCGTGTGCATATTTTGTCAGTGGGAGTGATATTACTGGTGAGTGCCTTGGTGCCCATAGTTGTTGAACAAACTAATCGCGGTGAGCGTGCTTATGACATCTACTCAAGGCTGCTGAAAGAGCGCATTATTTTCCTGGGCGGGCCAATTGACGACGATGTAGCCAATTTGGTTATTGCGCAGATGTTGTTTCTGGAGGCTGAAAATCCGGAGAAAGATGTGACTCTGTATATCAACAGCCCTGGTGGGCTAGTCTATGCGGGGTTGGCTATATACGATACCATGCAGTATATTAGGGCCGATGTAGCCACATATTGCGTGGGAATGGCCGCTAGTATGGCCGCTATATTGCTGGCAGCGGGAGCAAAGGGTAAGCGCAAGGCTCTTAAGTACTCCCGGATAATGATTCACCAGCCGTTAGGTGGAGCGCGCGGCCAAGCAAGTGAAGTAGAGATTGAAGCACGGGAGATTCTCAGGCTAAAGGGTATAGCCAACGATATTATCGCAAATCATACCGGACAACCATTAGAAAAAGTTGCCAAGGACACCGACCGCAACTATTATATGTCAGCGGAAGAAGCGGTAGCTTACGGTTTGATTGACGATATTCTGAGAAACCCAGACCCAGCGAGGTGAGAACATGTTCAAGTTTGGGGAAGAAAAGGGCCAGCTAAAGTGCTCCTTTTGTGGCAAAGTACAGGAGCAGACAAAAAGGTTGATTGCCGGCCCTGGTGTCTACATCTGCGATGAATGCATTGAGCTATGCAACGAAATAATTGAGGAAGAACTAAACGAAGATGCCGATGTAGATCTGGGCAGTGTACCCAAACCACGTGAGATAAAAGCTATTCTCGATCAATATGTTATTGGCCAGGAGCAGGCCAAAAAAGCACTTTCTGTGGCCGTTTACAATCATTACAAGCGCATAAATGCTGGCACGCAAATAGACGATGTGGAACTGCAAAAGAGCAATATTTTACTGCTAGGACCCACCGGATGTGGTAAAACACTCCTGGCGCAAACCCTAGCTCGCATTTTGAATGTTCCCTTCGCGATTGCTGATGCTACAGCGTTAACTGAAGCGGGCTACGTGGGTGAAGACGTAGAAAACATTCTGCTCAAGCTGATTCAAGCGGCGGAATACGATGTAGAACGGGCAGAAAGAGGCATCGTTTACATTGACGAGGTAGATAAAATTGCCCGTAAATCAGAGAATCCATCTATTACCAGAGATGTCTCTGGCGAAGGTGTTCAACAAGCGCTGTTAAAAATACTGGAAGGAACCGTAGCCAGTGTGCCACCGCAAGGTGGCCGCAAGCATCCACATCAGGAGTTCATCCAGATTGATACCACAAACATCCTCTTCATTTGCGGCGGCGCCTTCGATGGGTTAGAAAAGATTATTGAGCAGCGCACCGGGCAGAAGACGATGGGTTTTGGTGCCGAAATTAAAACCAAGGAAGAGAAAAAAATTGGCGATCTTTTACGGCAAATTATGCCGGAAGATCTGCTAAAATACGGTTTAATTCCTGAGTTCATCGGCAGATTACCAGTGGTAGTTACGCTCGATGCATTGGATGAAACGGCGTTAGTGCGCATCCTCACGGAACCCAAAAATGCGCTGGTCAACCAGTTTACTAAACTGCTTCAGCTAGATGGCGTAGAATTGGCAATTGACAATGACGCGCTACTAGAGATAGCCGTTAAAGCCATGGCACGTAAAACTGGAGCCCGTGGTTTGCGTTCAATTATAGAGGAGATCATGCTGGATATTATGTATGATATTCCTTCCGAAGCCAATATCAAGCGGTGTATCCTCACAAAGGCTACTATTGCTGGTGAGGAGCCGCCCCGTCTGATAAAAGTAGATCGCAAAGAAAAAGAAGAGACAGCATAAACAAAGCGCCCGCCACAAACGGGCGCTTTTACCATATATATTTGAAGTGTTTTGCTTAACACAGGCCCGACAAGTCCATACTACACATGGAGCATACGCTGCGAGGGGTGTGTGGTTAATGAGCATGGACATGATGGGGCTATTTGGCTTGGTAAACTTCTTTTTTGCGGTGGTTATTGGTCTGTACTTTTGGAATTTACTCCGGTCGCAACAAAACAATCGCTC
>CAYMKM010000163.1:0-1113 GCA_964390985.1 uncultured Clostridia bacterium
ACTAAGCGTGACGCTTGCTTTAGCGCCTGCCATGCAGCCAACGATAATTGATCGATGTTACCTGGGCCTAACCCCACCACAGTAATATGCCTTTTTGGCATGCTAAACCTCCGGTTTCACCATAACAAAGGCCAGGGTGATACTGTACCCTGGCCCGATTGGCGAAAATGATGCATATGCTGCAGGTGTTACTTGGATACAGCTTCTTTCAGCTGTTTGCTGGGCCGGAAGGCCGCGCTCTTTGATGCAGGAATGTCAATGGGCTCCTTGGTTATTGGGTTCACACCACGTTTGGCCTTGCGGTCACGTACTTCAAAGGTGCCAAAACCAACAAGAGTTACCTTTTCGCCTTCGGACAAAGCTCCAGCTATGGCATCCAAAGTTGCTTCAACGGCTTCTCCGGCGCCCTTTTTAGTGAGGCCAGTAGCCTCTGCTACGCAAGCAATCAGTTCGCTTTTATTCACAAATAGTGCCTCCCTTTAAAAGAGTGATCGGGAAGAAATTTCTTGTCGATGCCGATAAATCCTGCTAAATATACAAATCCTGCCAATTAAAATGGGTAAAAAGCATAATACGAAGCGTTCGATCCCACAATAACGTTAGGGTAACCGAATAACAACCCATAAATTCAGGAGGGAATCTCGTGAAAAGAGCCTTTACACTCGTTGCTATAGTACTATCTCTGCTTGCTGTAATAAATTATGGTGGCTGTGGGCGACGCACCATCGCTAAATTAGACAAGGAACCACAAGTTAACGTGGTAGATAAAGCTGGTGCCGCACGCACCATGCCTATTGAAGAGTATGTGATGGCTGTGGTGGCGGGTGAAATGGGGCAATTACCAGCTGCTGGCGAAGGCGGCGGTAGCTGGCCAGACAACGCATACGCGGCTCAGGCTATTTTGGCCCGTTCATTTATTATGGAGTACTTGTCTGCTCATGAAGGCGCAGCCATTACCACAGATGTAGAGGAAGCTCAGGCATTCAAACCAGAGGGTGTCACGCCGCAAATAAGGCAAGCTGTAAATAGTACACGCGGCATGGTGTTGGTGAGCAACGGCCGCTACCTAAAGACATGGTTTCATTCGTATAGCGGTGGCCGTACTGCTACCGC
>CAYMKM010000163.1:1213-3615 GCA_964390985.1 uncultured Clostridia bacterium
AAAAGTCCAGAACAAATTGTGATGGTTTTCTTCCAGAATGCCCGAGTGGAGAAGGCGTGGGATTAAGTATCATGCTCCTAACTCCGGATGCATAGGTATAAGCATGCCGGGGGGTGTTAAACGTGGAGATGCGTCGGACGGGTGAGTTAAGCGGCAGTGTAATAGCGCCTACAAGTAAGGTGAGTACACGCCGACGTCACCAATTAACATTAAAGGGACGGGAGACACTCACCCTTGATGGTGTGACTCGTGTGGACAGCTTCGATGAAAGTGAAGTTATATTCGATACAGATCAAGGGGGGATGGTTGTTCGAGGGGAAGGTCTGCACATTAAGGAGTTAAACTTAGAGGCTGGTACCATGCATATAGAGGGCTTGGTGCAAGCCCTGCAATATACTGGTGACACAATCAGCAAAAAAGGTAAGGGCTTTTTAGGCCGCCTATTTCGGTAACGGTAGAATAGAGGTGTATGTTATTGATACCTCTGTTGGGGCAATTGCAGGCTGTAGTGTTAATGATTGCCACCGGAGCTATTTTGGGATTGCTGTTCGATTTTTACCGGGTTTTTCGTTCGGTAATTCGGCCCAAATCATCAGCGAGTATGCTCTTTGATATTGTTTTTTGGGTAATAGCGACTCCTGCTACCTTTATAATGCTTTTGGCTGGCAACTGGGGGCAACTTCGACTCTATGTGTTTTTGGGGATAGCTGCTGGGTTATATCTGTATTTCTTATTGGCCAGCCCGTTAGTGTTATGGTGGTTAATAAGTTGGTTACGATGGCTGGGCCACATTTTATCTCGGGTGATAGCGTTGCTATCCTTTTTTGCCCGCTGGCGGCCTAGGCGGATCAAATATTGTAATAGCCGATTTTGGCCATTTCGATAAATAGGAAGGAACACAGCCTTTCTGCGTGGAACGTGCAATGCGTAACCATGCGTGGGGGGCTTCATTTGTGGCAGATAGAAACCGGTCTGAAGCTAGGTTTTTGGCTACAGGCCAACAGAATAATAAACGATCGGCAGCACCCCGTCGTCAACGAGCTGTTCGCCGGCGCGTTACAGCGCGCTTTTTTAAATTTAGTGTAGGTGTGATACTAATAGTAGCTGCTTATTTTTATGCGGGTGTCTATTGGCAGATAATTAAACTAGACAAGCAGATAGTATCAACACGCAATGAAATAGAAGTTATGCGGCAAAGAAATCAGCAACTTGCTACAGAAATTGAGCGGTTAGGCAGCGATCGTTATGTGGAAGAGATGGCGCGGGATTTAGGTTTGATAAAACCTGGAGAACAAGCTTATGCTATTGTCGAGCCGCAAGAAACTGATAGTCCATTTTATGTGCCACAACGCTCTGGAGTAAGTTCCAGTAATCTTTATCATTAAGAAGGAATTGGTTGCCGTAGAATTTTGGGATATATTGACACAAAGGTTTCTCATATGCTAATATCGAAGCGCTAGCTAGCTTTGAAAGCTAGCAGAATAATATAGGAGGAGCTTATTTAAGTATGGCCATTGAGGTCGGCAATATTGTAGAGGGCAAGGTGACAGGGATCACCAATTTCGGCGCGTTCGTTCTCTTGGAAAACGGTGTTACGGGGTTAGTGCATATCTCTGAGGTAGCCGATGCCTATGTAAAAGACATCAAAGAACACCTTCAGGAGAACCAGGTAGTCAAATGTAAAGTAATTAATGTTGCTAACGGAAAAATAGGGCTGTCTATCAAACAACTAAATAGCGACGGCGTGCGTGATACCCGTTCTCGCCCTCGGGGTGGTGGTCGTCCATCGCGTTCGTTTGAAGATAAGTTGGCCAGGTTTATGAAGGATAGTGATGAGCGTTTAGCAACATTGCGTCGCAGTCAGGATAGCAAGCGCGGCGGCCGAGGCGCCAAACGCGAATTCTAAGGCCATACGGATATGCTCATCCACGCTAACTATGAAATTCAGGCATCCTCATCAAGGGGATGCCTTATCATTTGACCAGGGGGGTGAATATAATACTAGCTGCCTGGTGGAGTGAGGCAACTAATAGCGATATAAATATCATCGCTCGCCAATTGGGCAAAAAGCCACGTAATATTGTGGCCATAGCCAGACGTTGTCGCTGGGGGGCACCCATGGTGGTGATAAACTCGCCAGTGGTATGGGGCGCCGGGCGGGTGTCTGAACGTAAATCGGGGGTCTCACCTGAGATGCCACGAGTATTCCCCACTATGTATTGGCTGACCTGTCCATATTTGGTTAATCATGTGAGCCGACTAGAAGGTCATGGAGAAGTAACTCGCACTAAGGAATGGTTGGAAAAAAGCGGTAAAGCGAAAACTATGCTGATGGCGCATACACGGGCCGCACAAGAACGTTTGGCAATAGCCCGTACGATAGATCATCACAAGTTGCAACA
>CAYMKM010000164.1:0-3573 GCA_964390985.1 uncultured Clostridia bacterium
TGTCGATAAAGAGTAGCGGGTGGTACGGTACATGCCAGATACAGCGGCGGGTGCCGCGGGCCATCTTTTCCCTGCGGTAGGAGCCAAAGTGCCTTGCAATTCAGATTCAGGAAAGAATGTGGCAAAAAACTCGCTGATAAACTCATTATTTAAAACTGCAGCTCCGGGGCTGTTACCGCAGATAAATAGGCCAAAGTTTTCTTCGGGAACTAGTAGGAGCTGTGTGGAGAATTGCCAAATATCGCCGCCATGATAAAGCACCCGGTAACCGTTTCGCCGACCTATCCACCAGGTGTAGCCGACTCCAGTTAACTCGGGGTGATGAGTAAATTGCTGTGCTTGCATTGAATTTAGATATTGCGCTCCTAGAACCCGTGTTTGGTTGAACTTTCCTTTGTTCAGATTAGCTATCATGAAGATGGCCATATCGGCAGCGGTGGTGATTAATCCTCCAGCGGGCGTGGCGCTTATATGCACATAAGGAACCTCTACATACTGACCTTTCTGCCAGGTATAACTAGCTGCGAGTAGGTTCTTTATATTTGCGGTTAACTCAAAACTGCTATGTTCCATACCCAGTGGTACTAGTATTTTCTTTTGCACATACTGGGTAAATGGCATTCCACTTACACATTCAACTATGTAGCCCGCCAATGCCACTCCGTAGTTGCTATATTGTATAAGCTGCCCTGGGGGGCGTATGCGCGGCGGTTGTTCGGCAGCAAGGTAGGCACTCAATTGCGGATAAACAGTCCTGCCAAACTCAGCGGCTCGCAAATTCCGTTCATCGAAACCAGCAGTGTGAGTTAGCAAGTGACGCAGCGTAATATGCTCAGGGTATGTATCAGGTATACGGAAGCCTTTAATATATTTATTCACGTCTTCATTCAAATTAAGCCGACCTTGCTCTACCAGTTGCATCACAGCCATACCAGTAAATAATTTCGCCACAGAGCCAGCCCGCAAGGCGGTTGTCATTGGATCAACACATAGTTTGGCTTCAATGTCAGAATAACCAAACCCCCGCATAGCCAAGATTTCGCCGTCTTTTACAGCAGCAAAAAAAACGCCGGGTACATGGTGGCGTTGCATAGCATAAGGCACAAATGTATTGAGAAATTGGTCAATGGCTTCATTGGTGAGCTCTGGGTTAGTAGCAGTAACAGGTGAAAGAGCCGTGATAAGCGTGAAAACCAAAAATAGAAATGTAAAAACCTTTTTCCCGGTAGTCACTAATACCCCCCATCTCTAGTGAGGCATCTTCATATCGCATCCATTGTACCTTGTACATTGCGTTTAGACAAGAAAACCGCCTCTCATCTCGGATTGAAACCAATGTATTAGGCATGATAGGAGCACCGGGGGTGGTTTTGGTGCCCATTCGCTTGCTGTTGGTAGCTCGTCCGGCTGTAGGGGGGATAGCTGGGCACTTGCATGCGCTTTGCTCGGGATTGGATGGCAATGGTTATCAGGTTAGCTTGGCGTGTCCGGCGCAATTGGCCGTAGAGGCGGCGCACCAGCGGGTGAATATGCCTATTGCGGACCGTTTTGAGTTAGAGTCGGATGTTAAGGTTGTTCGCCAATGCCGTAGGTTATTTAGTACTGGTTGTTACGATTTGGTGCATGTGCATGGTCTAAAAGCGGCATCACTTGTTGCTGCCGCTACTTGGCCTAAGCCTAAGTTGCCAGTTGTTTTTACCTTACACAACACTTTGCCGACAAAGAGAAATGGCGTAAAAGGGGCACTGCAAGAGAATGCATTACGCCGAGTTTTACAAGCAGCGGCACTGGTTATTGTAGTATCTCAAGCTCAGGCCAACGACCTGACTCAACGCCAACTGGTATGCTCTGAACGCATACGTGTGATAGCCAATGGCATTTGTTTAGCAGCGTGTGATGATCAAGCTCTACCGGCGCGCAACGATATGCGTGCCCAGCTGAATGTGCAGCCAAATGAAGTATGCATCATCACCGTAGCTAGAGCTATTGCTGCTAAGGGGCTCTATGATCTGTTGGATGCGGTAGCTTACCTACCCGACAGCGTTAAGGCTTGCTTTTTACTGGTGGGTGAAGGGCCAGATCAAGAGGGCTTAATCAGGCACGCAGAAAAGAGGTCGCTGACTAAGCGGGTGCGGTTTCTTGGTGGGCGGAGCGATGTACCAGCCTTATTGCAAGCGGCTGACCTATTTGTGCTCCCTTCACACGCTGAAGGGATGCCGCTTACCATAATGGAAGCGATGGCAGCCGGCTTGCCAGTGCTGGCTACTAGGGTGGGAGGAGTGCCCGAAGTGGTAGAGGATGGGCTAACGGGTCTACTTATTGAGCCACACCGGCCGTCGCAACTGGCAGCGTCTATTATGCGTTTGGTAAGTGAGCCGCAGTTGCGGCAAGCGTTCGGTGCTGCTGGTCAAAAGCGGGTTAAAACACATTTTAGCCATGGGCAGATGTTAACGGCCATAAAGCAGGCCTATGCTAATGTGATAGATCATTGGCAGTCGATCAATAATTAGGTATTTACCATGCGTGGCTGGGGCAGATTATCAGTGTTTCAATAATGGAATACAATGGGGGATGAGAGCATGAATGTGAAAGATATAATGACGAGTAAAGTGGCGTATGTCAGCCCAGAGACTACTGTTACTGAGGCTGCGCAACTTATGCAGAAGCATAATATTGGTTCCATGCCAGTATGCCAGGGCGATAACGTAGTGGGTATTGTTACTGATCGCGATATTGTGGTACGTAATGTGGCGCATGGTAAGGATGCTGGTAGCACGCCAGTAAGTGATGTGATGACATCATCTGTGCATACAATCTCTCCGCAGGAAGATATACATACCGCTGCTCGCCTAATGGCCGATAAAAAAGTCCGCCGCATGCCAGTTACAGATGGTAACCGCTTGGTTGGTATGTTAGCTTTAGGAGATCTGGCTACCCAAGCCCGCTACGATGTAGAATTAGCCCTAACTTTAGGCGAAATATCAGAACCGGCGAAACCACAGCAGATGTAAGCGGAAAACATGTCGCAAAGGTCAAAGGCCCCCAACAAGGGGCCTTTAATGTTGGCATTATCATAAAGCATAGCGAAGGGCGACACTACGTAAAATTATAATTGTAGTATTAACATAAGCATGGGAGTAGTTGTCCGTCTGGTGGCGGCCGCAGTCTTCAAAACTGTAGGAGGGCGGTAAGACCGGTCTCGGTGGGTTCGATTCCCATCTACTCCCGCCATGGTGGGTGCTAATATTGAGCTTTTACCGGGTCCTCCCATTACGGCGTTGACTAAGGGTCCCTAGGCCGAGCAGTTCAGCGGTGCCGGGCGGGGCGGGTGATGCTTGGCCCGCCCCCAAAAAAGGGTACTGCTCGGCCGTCTCCCATGTCAACGCCGAACGGTGCCCCCCGGGGCGCTAGCGTGTGGCGGTTTGCGCGTGGCGCTGGGTGGGACGTCGGGCGTAATGCGAGGTAGAGCGATGGTGGGTCTGCGTTTTACGCTGCGCTTCTTCCGCTTCACGCCGCCTTTTCTCCCGCCGCCAGGCCATAGAGCGTTTGTATCTTTCTCCCTGTTCGTTCAGG
>CAYMKM010000165.1:0-3523 GCA_964390985.1 uncultured Clostridia bacterium
CCAGCTAACGCTGAAGATAGACTGAATGCCAACATAGTGCGATCACTTGCTGGTGCACTAGGATCTTGCACCCCTACCCACATTAACTGACGGGTACCATCAAATATTAATGATGCCATAGTGGAATCGCTTTCAATACCCCTAAGCAATTCATTGTACGGCCTTGTTCCCGGGTTGAATTTATCGCGCAACACTTCTGCCATAACTTCAGGCGTAAATTGCCCTTGTTGCTCTTCGTATAACTGTGCGAGACGCATATCGCGTAGTGCTGAGCTATACCAGCCAGGCTGCTGATATTGCTGCATGGTTTCTGTCGCATAACGGTTGGTTGCACTAATATAATCATTCGTTACTTCTCGAATGCTATAGTGATCAGCCGATACCTCTACTACTATAGCTTTAGGAATTTTGGCATCGCCAATCATTATGTTCAATCCAATTGTACGCGGGGTCTGTTTTATAATTGCTACGGCTTGTTCCAGTGTTTCTGCCCGTTCGGCTATCTCACGCAACATAAATGTATATGGCATACCGTCAATGTTAGCATCATCAGTAAAAGAGTAGCTCATCGATACACTTATACCTTTGCTGTTTAAGGCATGCATTACACCCATGTTAGCTGGGTAATTGAGGGTGATAAATGGTAGGCGGCCTTCTGGCTCTACCACCATTACTACAGCACTTTGTATTAATTCCATCGGGAAGTAGTTGTCCAAGTTACGAGCATGGTATAGCCTGCCATCGGCTGAGGCTGAACCCCAAGCTGCTACTGAGGTGCACATTATTAAGGCTAATTCCTGCATAGCATTACCGGTGAGTACCGGGGATATTTCGTGATCGGCACCATCGCTGATGGCGTAAACAAAGCCGGCCATTTCTTCAATGTATCGTTCGGGTATGTTCCGTTTAAAGGTAGGCTGAAGCTTGGTAGCCATGTAAAAATCGTTGAATTTCCATACTAAAGCATCCATGCCCGTGTGTGGTTGAACAGTAGGGTCAACCAAAAGACGCAGTCTATTGGCCTCCTCAGCCAGCAATAACGCCTGCTGCATACCTATTTCCATAGGCGTACCTTTAAAATGTAAAACCTTGATACCATCCCGCTCAACCATGTAGCCGCCACCCGCCCAAATCTTATCCCCCTCCTGCCTTAATTGGGGAATCGTAGGGAACTCAGGGGCGGCCCACGCCGAAAAACTGATTAACATCAGTAATATCCCAAAAGCGGGTATTAATAATTTAAAATTTTTTGCATTAAAAACGCGCATGTATCCCATCTCCCTTACATTGGCTTGAATATCATATAGACTTTTAACAGGTTTTTCAATAATATATGATGTTTTTATCTCTTATCAGGCGTACAAAAATGCAGCCCCACCTAGTGTGAGGCTGCAGTGTATTCATACATTATTAGTACATCGTTATCGCCCGTTTACTAACTCCGACCTTTCCAGAATTCATCCATAGCTTGCTGCAACATTTTTTCAATTTCCGGAACTGCTGTCGCCGCTGGCATTTCACCAGCGTATATCTGGTCATAATAGCCGCCTTCAGTAACATTTACACCAGAAGGGTTAGCCGTATTCTTCTTCCACCAATTCAAAGTGTCTGTAAAAGCCCTAATATTAGCGGGTTTCGGCACCTTCAGGAACGAGTTTACCGCCACGCTAGGTTGGCTAGGTACAATCCCGCCCATACCAGCGAACTTGATCATGTTCTCCTTAGACATAAGAAACTCTACAAAACGCAAGGCCATATCCGGTTGTTTAGTGTCTTTATATACGGACCAGACCTCGGTAGAGTACCATGATGAGCGATATTTTTTCCCGCCTACCTCCATTATGGGGAAAAGCGTAACATCCCAATCGAAATTAGCATTAGCGGTTATACTGGCAATATCAAACACGCCACGGGGGGCTAATGCCACTCTACTCCTAATAAAATTGGTAAGTGAGCTACCTTGACCTACAGGCACATGCACACCATACTTACCAAGGTTTAAATCAGCATAAAGCTGTATAGTCGTAATGTTTGCCGGATGATTAATGGTTACTTTCTTAAAATCGGGGGTGAAAGCGTCACCGGCGTAGTAAAATGGGTGGCTGAACTCACTAAGTTGAATGCCCCATTGATCCATTTTGCCATCGTTATTATTATCCTTGGTGAGCTTTTTTGACATATTTATAGCATCATCCCATGTCCAATCCTTGGGCATAGATACTCCAGATGCAGCTAAAAGAGTTTTATTGTAGAAAAAAGTATGTGTAATAACTCCGTAGGGAATGCCAATTAGTTTGCCATCCCACTTGTGCGATTCCAAAATGGCTGGCGATATTTCCCCTATCATGGGTGATTTTGCCACCAAATGGTCTAGCGGCATAAGTACATCAATGAACTCCCACAAGGCATTGCCAATCCACATCACATCGGGTGCTAGCCCGCCGACCATGGCAACTTTAATATGATCGGAATAACTACCTGTTCCAGGGTATGTAGAATTAATGGTTACACCCGGATTTTGGCGCTCGAATTCTCTAGCCATTTCATCGAATAATTTTACGCGATCTGCTTGTCCGCAGCAATGGTAAAACGTTAGCTCTATATTTTCAGCAAGCGCCACCCCGAATATTCCGGTAATTAGCATGGTGATCATGCCAATGCAAATTAGCGGAAACGTTCTCCTGAACATCAGTGGTACCTCCTTATGTGGTTGCGTAATACGCTATTAGGCGAATAAGGTGTGTTGCAGCCCCGCTAAGCGAGGCTGCAACACATTTCGGGGGCATCACTAATGACTATTTACTACGGTTTGCCCAGAATTCATCGAGTGTTTGTTGCATCATTTTGGCTAGTTCGGGAATAGCGTTCGCCGCCGGCTGCTCACCGTTAAAGACCTGAGACCAATAACCGCCATCCCCAATGGCTATTCCCGCTGGGTTGGCTGTATTCTTCTTCCACCAATTCAATGCGTCAGTAAAGGCCTTAATATTGGCGGGTTTTTTTATCTTCAAGAAAGAAGATTGTGCTACACTTGCTTGGCTAGGTACAACTCCGCCATGGTCAGATATTTTAACCAGGTTCTCTTTAGACATAAGGAACTCGAGGAAACGGATCGCTAGATCTGGTTTATCGGTAAATTTATATATACACCATGATTCTGTGGAGTACCAAGACGAACGGTACTCTTTCCCGTCTAGCTTTAACTTGGGGAAGAGCGTAACATCCCAATCGAAATTAGCGTTAGCTACATAATCAGCTATCTCGAACACACCACGAGGTGCCATTGCCAGCCTACCTGCTATGAGGTTTGTTTTAGAGTCACCCTGGCCAGCTGGGACATGCACACCATACTTACCGAGAACAAGATCGGCATACATTTGGATAGCTGCAATATTACCCGGGTGGTTAATAAGCACTTTCTTGAAATCAGCGGAGTATGAATCACAAGCGTAATACGACGAGTGACTTAATTCACTAAGCTGAATGCCCCATATTTCAGGTGTGCCATCGCTATTGGTATCCC
>CAYMKM010000166.1:0-2086 GCA_964390985.1 uncultured Clostridia bacterium
AACGAGAGTAAGGATGTGCGCAATAGACGGCGCCCATCAATACTACCAATGCGTTTGCGTAGTTGGTGCAAGTAAGTAGCCAAGTTAACCAGACTGGTAAGCGAGTATGCCAATGCTAAACCGCCATGCTGCATGTTTGTGCCGTACAGAAAGGTTAAACTTAGGGCAGTATTTAGCACAATAGCAGTGGCACTAACGCGCACCAAAGTGCGGGTGTCTTGCAGGGAGTAAAAGACCTGGATCAATATTTGAATAGCAGCTTGTGATACTAAACCGATGGTGTAGAAGAGCAAAGCGTAAGCGGCCTGCTGTGTATCGTCAGCGGTAAATTGGCCAGATTGAAATAACAAGCGAATAAGTGGCTCACGTAATACAGCTAATCCTATTGCTGAAGGAATTGTGACAAATAACACCATGCGCAGCCCTTCGGAAAAAGTAGCGCGAAACCGCTCTGTTTCTCCTTGTGCCATTAATCCGCTTAGCGTGGGTAATATCACCATGCCCACTCCCATGGCAAATACGCCCAAAGGAAACTGCACCAGTGTGTTGGCATTTTGCAAGGCCCTAATGCTTCCTTCTGGTAGAGCCGATGCCAAGTTGCGGTTGATAATGAGGTTAACTTGCACAATGGAGCTACTGACCACTGCAGGGCCCATTAAATATAACACTTTATGTAAACCGGGATGATGGAGATTGAGGGCAAATGGGTGTGACCGACATTTTTTGATGAAAAAGGGCAATTGTATAATGAAGTTTAGGAAGGCTCCAGTTACAGTGGCCAGCGCCATGCCAGCAATGCCAAGACGGGGAGCAAGCATATAGGTGCCAACAATAATAGCGGTGTTATAAAATATGGGTCCCCATAAGGGAGCGGAAAAGCTTTTATATGATTTATGAATACCCATACCCAGGCCTGCTAGAGCGGTAAAGAATACAGCGGGAAACATTATACGCATCAGTTGGATTAGTAACGCCCGCTCTCGTCCTTGGTAGGCATAAGCAACTAATGGAGTCAACGCTGGGGTGAAAATAGCTCCGGCTATGGTGAAGATTACTAAAAAAATCAAGCCCAAGGTAAAAAACGTCCAGGCCATTTGCCAGCCTTCCCGTTCTTTTCCCCGAGCTAAATAAGCAGTGAACACGGGAATGAAAGCGGCGTTAAGGCCACCAGCTATGAGCAGAATATACATCAGGTCGGGTAAGGTGAAGGCGGCGGTAAATACATCGGTCTGCCAGTTTTGACCGAAGATAAACGCTACCACTTGTTCCCGGATTAAGCCCAGTATTCGGCTGATAAGTATTAAAAACATCACTATACCCGCTGTACGGGCCATTGGTTTGTCGGTTATCCTAGCCGCCATGCAGCCACACTCCTAGCTCTTGTTTGGCAGGGTTCAGTTTGGTACAATCAGATTCCTGCCCCGCAAGCTTAGCTTGAGGGCTAAAAATGTCAATGCTATAATATAGGCCGACACCACAGACAGTTTAAGAGAGGTTGGCAGCCATTGCAGAGCCACATCCGCAATTTTTGTATCATAGCTCATATTGACCATGGGAAATCCACCCTGGCCGACCGGTTATTAGAGTTAACCGGTACTATCACTTCCCGTCAGATGATGGCTCAATACCTAGATAATATGGATTTGGAAAGAGAACGCGGTATTACCATCAAACTGCAGGCTATTAGGCTGGAGTATAAGGCCGAAGATGGCGAAACATACATTCTTAACCTAATTGATACACCTGGGCACGTTGATTTTTCATATGAAGTGAGTCGTTCACTGGCTGCTTGCGAAGGTGCGTTATTGGTTATCGACGCCTCGCAAGGTATTGAGGCGCAAACTTTGGCCAATTTATATATGGCATTAGAGCACGATCTGGAGATCATTCCTGTTATTAATAAAATTGATTTGCCCAACTCTGATCCTGCACGCGTATTACAGGAGTTAGAGGAGAGCATTGGCTTAGATGCCGATAGTGCACTGCAAATCAGTGCTAAAACCGGCGAGGGCGTACCAGCCATACTAGAAGCGATTGTTAAGCGTATCCCAGGGCCATCGGGAGACAAAGAAGCACCTTTACGGGC
>CAYMKM010000166.1:2186-3501 GCA_964390985.1 uncultured Clostridia bacterium
GGCGATACCATCACTGATGCCGATAGACCAGCTGCCTCTCCTTTACCTGGTTATCGGCGGGCTGTGCCCATGGTATATTGTGGTTTGTACCCAGTAGTTAACGAAGATTATACCGACTTGCGGGAAGCCTTAGAAAAACTGCAACTCAACGATGCAGCCCTTATATTCGAACCAGAAACGTCCACAGCGTTGGGCTTTGGTTATCGCTGCGGTTTTTTGGGTCTGTTGCACATGGAGATTGTGCAAGAGCGGTTAGAACGTGAGTTCAACCTGAATTTAATTGCCACCGCCCCTAGTGTTGTCTATAAAGTCTATCTGACTGATGGTACCATGATAGAAATAGATAATCCCTCCCGGTATCCGGATCCGACAACTATTGATCGGGTAGAAGAGCCATTTGTGCGCGCTTCCATTATGGTTCCGCAAGAGTTTGTAGGTCCTATTATGGAGCTGTGTCAAAATAAACGCGGCCAATTCGTTAATATCGAATGGTTATCGCCTGAGCGCGGACGTGTGGAATACGAATTACCCTTGGCTGAAATTCTAATGGACTTTTTTGATAAACTGAAGTCCCGTTCAAAAGGTTATGCGTCGCTGGATTATCAGTTAAGCGAATATAGACCGAGCTCGTTGGTGAAGATGGATATTCTGCTTAACTCAGAATCGGTAGATGCTCTTTCGTGCATTGTGCATCGCGACAAAGCAAACGAACGAGGCCGTCTATTGGCGGAAAAGTTGAAGGCGGTTATCCCTAGACAGATGTTTGAAGTCCCCATTCAAGCTTCGATCGGTAATAAAATAATAGCGCGGGAGACTGTGCGCGCTTTGCGTAAAGATGTACTGGCCAAGTGTTATGGCGGTGACATCAGTCGTAAAAAGAAGTTGCTAGAGAAGCAAAAAGAAGGAAAACGACGCATGAAGCAGCTTGGCTCGGTAGAGGTGCCGCAGGAGGCATTTTTAGCGGTTCTGCGCATTGACGATGAGTGAGCTATCGGAAGCTGGCCTTTATATTCATGTTCCTTTTTGCCTACGCAAGTGCTGCTATTGCGATTTTAACTCGTACCCATTTCAGCCAGAGGCCGTTAAGGCGTATTGCAGGGCCATAAAAGCCGAACTAGCTAACCTAGCTAGCGAACTCACAATCAGCACCATATATGTTGGCGGCGGTACACCCACAGTGTTGCCAACTAGTGAATTGCTGGCAATACTGAATGGGGCTTATGCTATGGCTGGTTGGCGCTATGGCCCACCACCGGCTGCTGAAATTAGCGTGGAGGCTAACCCGGGCACTATTAATTCACAACAACTGAAAGCC
>CAYMKM010000167.1:0-3428 GCA_964390985.1 uncultured Clostridia bacterium
GACTAATTGTTTCGCGGGCGGTACCCACCAGGTTAGCTAGCTCCTGATGTGTAAGTTTTAAATCAATGCGCGTACTGTTGTTAATGGGCGAACCATAACGCAACCCTAAATCATACAGGGTGCTAAGCACCCGCCCCCGGGCATCGCGAAAGACTACATTCATCAGTTGCGCATTAGTTTGCCGCAACCGTTGGCTTAATACCTTAATAATTTCACGTGATATACGTGGATTATTTTCTAGTAGATTCGTAAAATCCCTACGGTTGATACCCAGCGTACGGGTGGGCAATATCGCTTGTGCTACTGCTGAGCGCGGGCCGCCATCGAGCAAAGCCATCTCGCCAAAGAACTCGCCTTCACCAAAATAAGCAAGCGTTTTCTCTCGCCCATCTTCTGCTAACCTAAAAATCCGCACCATTCCTTCTTGTACTACATGCAAGGTATCGCCCGGATCGTTTTCGAAAAATATGATCTGCCCTTTGTCGTATTTATGCACCGAAATCAACTTATACACTAAAGCAAGATCATTTTCGCTTAGGTTAGCCAGCAGAGGAATCCTGCGTAGAATTGGGGCTGTCAGCATTATAGCGCACCTCCATATAGCTCAATTATATACCTACGCCTGGGTTCGATTATTGCGCTACCCGCGGGCAGCGTGCAAAGCATTAGCACACAAGCACTGCCGCTCTGCATTAGTTGGTATATTAGCTACAAGGCGATAAATCACCCGCCGTAGCTTCTCGTTATTATCAGCGAAAACGCGCATCACTGCTTCATGAGTGACCGGGGCTATACTCGGGTCATCATCCAACCCAGCATCATAATCGGTGATCAACGCAATATTGACATAACATATTTCTAGCTCACGGGCTAAATACCCCTCAGGGTATTGGGTCATATTGATAACTTCCCAGCCATGGCTTTGAAATTCTTTGCTTTCAGCCCGAGTAGAAAAACGAGGGCCTTGAATAACCACCACGGTACCCTTTTCGTGCACATGAATACCTTCCTGCTGACAGGCTTCAATGGCCAATTTTCGCATGTAGGGGCAGTAAGGATCAGCCGCGCTAATATGCGTGGTAACTGGCCCGGTAAAAAAGGTGTCTTCCCGACCCCAAGTGCGGTTAACGAATTGATCGACCACTACAAAGTGACCGGGTTTTACATGCTTCTGCAAGCTACCAGCGGCGCAAGGGCCAATTATATACTGTACGCCTAGCTCCTTCATGGCCCATAAATTAGCCCGATAATTAATTTTGCTGGGTGGGTAGCGATGATCGCGGCCATGCCGGGGCAAGAAGGCCACTTTGTGGCCGGCAATAGTAGCAATAGTTACCTTATCGCTAGGAGCACCGTAAGGAGTCTCAACCCACACTTCTTCCACATTATCGGTTGCCAAGTTATAAAAGCCGGAACCGCCAAATACACCTACTGTCGCCGTGCTCATCTGAATATATGCCCCCTTATGTATATCAGCGTTCACCTAGAAGGCCTCATTTTCCTGCAAAAAACCGCCGTTAAGCACATTTTCATTCTTCAGCGCTGGAAGAAGTATATTGCGGGCGCTAACTCACCTTGGCGTTGACGTAATTGCAGGTTAATCCACCAATTGAGGTTGCCGGATTCTGTTTGGCCAACCTGCCACTCTACACCTACCCAGTTGCAACTAAACACCTCATGCCAAGTGCCAGCCACCAAGCGTGGCCACTCTCCGCCAACAGCTAGTGCCCTTTTCGGATGGTTTTGCCAGCGGACAGTGAGTGCCGGCTTTACTAGCAAACTGCGTGCTCCCCAATTATGTAGGTGTCGACTTTCCATTCCTAACTGCCCGGATAATTGCCATTGCTCACCAAAACTCTTTGTCCGCCATACAGCCAGCGATGCATGGGTATACCCCGGTTGTTCCCAAAGCAGTTGCCAACTGGCGAGCCACCCTGCAGCTTGCCATTGACCACTTAAGCTGGTATCACGGCCTCCCGTTAGGTCAAGACTGATACTCCCCTCACCGTTTAATGCTCGCCGATGCCACTCTACAGCCAAGTGCGAATTCGCCTGCCTAGCTTGCCAATCGCCACTGGCCCGCAACCGTAACTGTCCGTTGAAAGGCCCTTCCCCCTGCCATTGCCAATCTGCATCGCCATGGTTGTTTCTGGTGGAGGCCAGCGGCCAGTGATAGCGCAGTGCTGCCGTTTGATACCGACCAGTGCGCAGAAGTTGATGGCTAGCACTTAACTGCCAACGACCTATCGTTTTTTCCCATTCAATTTTGTACGGCGGTGGCCAAGTAAGGTTGTAGCGCTCACTCTCCATATGCCATGTGTGCTCGCCTTGCTCTAACGCTAAACCACTACCTCCCTGCCAGCGCAAGCGGGTGCCGGCATATTCCCTTGTCCATGTTAACAACCAACTAGGGGTGGAGAAACACGTTTTGGGTGTGCGTTGCCACTGTAAGCGAAACTCTTCCCATAACGCTGCGCCATGATCATCCTCGGCATCGGTGCGTTCAGGAGTGGCCCGAATATCAACATCATAACTGGCTGCCAACGCTTGCTCATTGTTTTGCTCCGGAACATAAAGCGCTTCCAGCCACACTGATTCGCTACCACCCATACTCGCTCCTAATGACAATATTGGCTCTGCCAACCACAATTGCCCGCTCGGGCTCCATGTATAATCGGCCAAACTTAGCTCTTTGCTTCGATCGCCTATGTATATTACCACCCGTTGTACATCAGCCACTGATGTGGGAAAGTTATATGGCCCAAAACCTGCTGCAGACCATTTGGCTTTTTGCCAAGCTGGCTGCCCACTCACGCCCAGCGTCACAGAAACAGTGGCCGGGCGACGCCCCTCCTGTGGTAAATCGGCCATCTGGGTGCGCCATTTAAGTGCAGGTTGCTCTCTTTTAATTGATACACTCCATTGATGATTTCGATTGACGCCCATTTTTGCGCCGACTAATTGGCCAGGCGGTTGCCATACCAAGTGCCAATTGCCTACATTTTGCGCCAATAGACCCGCCCCTTGCCACTGCAGCCTGCCAGCTACTAACTCGCCCCCTAACACTGCCCCGGCACGTTGAGTGGCAGACTCCTTACGTAAACCCACCTGACCTGTCAGAAAACCATTAGGGGATACTAGCCCAGCGTAGACCACCTGTGGCTCCGTTTGGTTACCAGGAAAATAAAGAGAAATTGGGCCTGTAGGTACCCGACAGCGTAACCACCCAGAGCTATCGGTGGTCACCACCTGGCCATCACTCAAAGTGAAGCGAGTGTAAGCGGCAGGTGCTTCATTGGGGCCTACTTGGCCGTCGCCGTTTTCATCCCAGAAAATGTAAAGAGCAAGCATACCGCTGGTATCAGCCCTATTGAAACCGCCGGGGATTTGCACCATGCGGGGTGGAGATTGCACTGGTAGCAAAGCCT
>CAYMKM010000168.1:0-3324 GCA_964390985.1 uncultured Clostridia bacterium
TATCACTGTTCGCTTGCGTATGATTGCTCGTTCAGGAAAAAAGTTTATGACTACCGACTTTCAAAATCTGGAAAACCCAGCCGTGCTGGATCTATCGCGCAAAGGCGACCGGGCTTGCGATAGCAACCAAGATGGTATAGAAGGTGTGATGCACCGACTTTTATGGTTATTTAGTAGGGTTATAGTGTTGATAGCATCAAGTGCCATTATTACTATGATACATCCGGTGTTGTTACTGAT
This sequence comes from uncultured Clostridia bacterium, assembly GCA_964390985.1. Lineage (GTDB taxonomy): Bacteria > Bacillota > Limnochordia > DTU080 > DTU080 > CAYMKM01. The sequence goes on from CAYMKM010000168.1 coordinate 241, forward strand.
CATAGCTACATTGCTTGCTTTCAACTTTATAATAACTACACGGACTAAAAAACTGGATAAGCAAGCGAATGATGCGTTAACCAAGACACAAAGAAAGCTTCAATACATGACAAATACCATGAGCGATTTTTCATATGGCAAGGATGTCAGGCTTTTTAGTATGAAAAATTTTCTGATGCCAAGATACAAGGACGAGCAACAACACATTTTTAATGGCAGAATGAAAATACAGCAAATATGGCTGCGCTCCAAGAACGTGTTCGCTTTTACTAGCCTTCTGCAAGAAACGGTTATGTATGCATGGTTGTGTTGGCAGGTGCTCAATGGTAGAATCAGCATTGGCGACTTTACCATGTATATTGCGGCCATTCTTAAGTTTTCACAAGCTATGCGTGGCATACTAGATGACATTGCACATATAAGGCAGCAGCACGAAGTGATTTGCGATTTTCGATCCTTTCTTGACTACCCCGATCTACCTTCCGGTATGCAGAAGCCACCGACCTACACCAACGACAATTACTGCTTCGAGTTCGAAAACGTTTCTTTCCGATATCCTGGTCGGGAAGAGTACGCGCTGCAAAATGTATCCCTTCGTATAAAAGCAGGTGAGCGTTTGGCGGTAGTCGGTTTAAACGGTGCTGGCAAATCCACCTTTGTGAAATTATTAATTCGTTTATATGAACCGGACGAAGGGAAGATTCTTCTCAACGGTGTTGATGTACGTAGCTACAACAAACAGGAATATTGGCGACTCTTCTCGGTGGTATTTCAAGAAATTCAGCTTTTTGCTTTTACTACTGCGGAAAATGTATCTATGAAAGAGTACGCCAAAACGGATATGGCCCAAGTAGCATCTTGTATAGAAAAGGCCGGCCTTGGTCCGAAAATCCTAACACTTCCCAAGGGTATCGATACTGCGGTATTCAAAGTATTAGATAAAGATGGTATTGAGTTCTCCGGCGGTGAAAGGCAAAAACTAGCGTTAGCGCGGGCACTATATAAAGATAGACCTGTTTTAGTATTAGATGAGCCAACAGCATCGTTGGACGCTCTAGCTGAGGCCAATCTTTATAAAGAGTTCGATACTCTCACAGGTAAACGCACAGCGGTTTATATTTCACATCGTTTGGCTAGCACCCACTTTTGCGACCGTGTGGCGGTCTTTGAAGGCGGCCGTATTATTGAAACAGGAACCCACGAGCAATTGATAACAGCAAGTGGCCGTTATGCTGAGCTGTTCTCCATCCAAGCTGAGTTTTATCAAAAGGAGGCGCAGCCAGCATGATAAGTACCAAAGTGAAGCTTTTTTCTACGGCAATTCCTGTGTTGAAGTACTTTGGTGCCATAGTTTGGCGATACCGGCCATCCTATGTATTTTTGGTTGCTGGTAATATGCTTTTGCGTGGCCTCGCTCCTTTTGTGAACATGGTTATGCCTAAATTTATTATCGATGAGTTACTAGGTCAGCAGCGAACTTCAGTTTTAGTGGGTCTAGTGGCAGCAATGTTAGGTGCTAACTTTGTTATTTATTTAATAAACAACCTGCGTGATTATTGGATGAACCAAGCCAACCTCTTTTTCGATCTAAAATTGGAAGAACTGATTGGGCAACAGGCCATGGAGATGGATTTTGAGTATACAGAAGATCCAGCAGTACTAACCCAGCTACAAAAAGCTAAAACCGGAGTAAGCTGGTATTCAGGGGGCATTGCCGGTATTAGCAATAACCTTACTGCCATTGTGGCTGGTTTTATTCAGTTAGCAGGAACACTTTACATCATACTAATATTATCTCCTTGGATAATTGGCGTGTTATTAGCAATAGTAATTCTTAGCATGTTTGTTACTTCCAAAAACAAGAGAGCGCATGTGCGGTTCATGAAAGAGTTGGTTGATGTAAATAGGCGATTCTCTTATTACTTTGGTTTATTAAAAAACTTTAGGTATGGCAAGGATATTAGGCTATACGATGCAGCAGATATGCTGCTGACGCGTGTAGACCAATATATAAATGAAGACTGGGTAACAGAAAGAAATTGGATTGCTGTTTGGAACCGATTTACCGTGATGCTTACTTCATTGAGTTCCGTACAGCGAGCTGTTTTATATGGGTACTTAGGATTACAAGCATTGGCTGGGGCAATTACAATAGGCGAATTCCAAATGATGATCAATGCTGCCCAAGCATTTGTTCAAAGCCTTAGCCGTATACTAGAACAGATAATCGACATCGGCAAAAATACTGAATTCATGAATGAATATAAAGCGTTTATGGAATATCCATCGGTAAAAAAATCGGGCACACAAAACCCGCTGGCGCAAACAGGCCATAAATTGGAGCTGCGTAATGTTTCATTTAAATACCCTGGCCGGGATGAATTGGTACTAAAGAAGGTTTCCTTGCAAATCCCCGTAGGGCAAAGGTTGGCTGTAGTTGGCCCCAACGGAGCAGGGAAGACCACCTTTGTAAAGTTGCTTGCTCGGTTATACGACCCAGTAGAGGGTGAAATACTACTGGACGATCAGGATATCCGCCAACTTGATTTAGATGAATATGCCAACTTGTTTGCGGTGGTTTTCCAGGATTTTAAACTATTATCATTTAGTGTGCGTGACAATGTAGTATTAGGTTATAAACAGGATGATAACGAACTAACGCAAGCCTTACATACAGCCGGCTTGGCCGATAAAATAGCGGCATTACCCCGCGGGGTAGACACTACGTTATATAAGACATTTGACGATGACGGCATTGAATTTTCCGGGGGAGAACGCCAGAAATTGGCAATTGCTCGGGCTGTCTATAAAAATTCACCTATAGTGATTTTAGACGAGCCAACAGCGGCGCTAGATCCAGTGGCGGAGTACGAAGTATACCGTCATTTTGATCAGTTAGTTGGTGAAAAGACGGCTATTTACGTATCGCACAGATTATCGAGTTGTCGTTTTGCCGATAAAATTGCTGTGTTCGATCAGGGTGAAATTGTAGAGTACGGTAGTCATGATGAATTGCTGGCTAATAGCGGTTTATATGCGCAAATGTGGGAAGCGCAAGCGCAATGGTATGTGAAGGCCGGGTGA
>CAYMKM010000169.1:0-3294 GCA_964390985.1 uncultured Clostridia bacterium
ATGCGAGCCGGAGGCATATGGCACGTTTTTACACAGTTCGATTTTGCCTCCGGCTCGATTGATAGGTTTTTATGAAACCCCGAGTTCTGCCAAGGGTGAGTAGCCTTCGCTTCGCTCAGAAACTAATTTCATTCACTAGCAAATGTCCGCCTAAGCGGTATGCGAACTTTCGCTCCCGGTGCAATATCATAAATATAACCTTTGCTAAAATCATGAGCATCTACCCATTTGCGAATCAGGGTTATGTCACCTATATCAACTGTTAGTAAATCTCCTTGCAGCTGTGCCCCTTTAATTAGGTACCAGCCACTGCGCTCTGCATCATTTTCCACCACAATAGACCGATCAGCCAGATCCTGCGGTGGTACATGCGGCATATTATCTAACCGCACGGTTATTTCATTATGAAAACTCATGTCGCGAGTGAAATCAACCACTGTACCAGTTAAACACCCTACGCTGGTATTTATAACCGGATTATCTAGTGTACCAATATATACGCCATCGTTTACATAAGCGTGTACCGGCTTACCATTCAGCTCGGAATATACACCAAAGAAACCTTTGAATTTAATACGGTCATCAATTAGATACTCCGTTTCCACATCAAGGGCGTTAATAATGTAATCGATGCGCCCGTTCGTTAGGGTTACCTTAACAGCCCGCACGTCGTTATCTGAGGTTATCTGGCCATTTACCTTTACCGCGACTTGTTCAATTGACTTTATAAACCTATCATCTTTATATGGTTCAATTACCGACGCGAAACATGAGTTTAAGTTTTTACCACTGCGCCGTACCAACAAATAGCGGTAGATCAGGCTCCAATCCTTCGGGCACTTACCATCTGCTAACGCAACTTCACAAGCCTTAGTTAGCATGGTTAGGCGCAAATGAATGTTCTGCTGATCTGCAAGCACATGCCAATTATCTTGAATAGCCCAATCCACGCTGAACTGGTTAGGTGGGGCCGAATCGCGGGCTACGTTCTCCAAATAGTTAAACCCCGTTAGGTTGTTTGCACTCTCGGCGGCAAAGGGAATATCTTCACCAGCCATTGTTCCTTTGACCTGCTCTACCAGGTTTAACCCAGTAGTAGTAACAGGCGCACCTTCATTACCGTGAAAACTGAAATAGTGTTCTTCGCCACCTTTTACCCGGAAGAAATCCACCATATACGAGTTGGTTTCATCCACTCGAATCATGGCTGTTGTCCTCTTATACAGACTAGTGACAGGGTAAACTTGTGGCGCTTCTACATCAATAAGTTTCACTAGCGGACTATCATCATAGTGCTGCGGTAACGCTACCCATTGCCCATTTTGCCGCTCACGGTTAACCAGTACAGTGTTATGAGATAAGGTTGTATTAGTCCAGTTAACTCTACTAGGCCACCAAGCACGGGCAAATTCGGGATACCCTAAATCGGGACTGAGATCCAAACCAAACCCGTACAATCCTATGTTTAGCGTGTCGCGATGAGCATGAGGTGTAGCATTGCGGCCATAGTACATCCACAATGCCCGCTCTCTATCGCGCAGCGCTGTAAAGCCATAACCAGCCAAGTTGACGCTCTCTACCATGCAAGCATTTGGTCCGTTAGGCTTACCACCCAGACCACTGTCACCAATGGCTGGTCGGTAAATATCTAGCATATTAAGCGGTTTAGCGGCAGTCATCATTTTTGCACACTTCAAATGCCGCGAGAGGTCAATACCTGCGTAACCATCGTACCCTGCTAAAGCATCCACCAATTCGGCCAAGGTTCTACGGTGAATGCTGTTGTATGAAGGTGAGGATTCATCGCCATGCCCATCACGATCTATAACATCAACCAACATGCGCAATAAATCCCCGTTCGCACCTGATTTAAACAGGTACTCAATAGCTTCAGCAGTGTAACCATCCGGTTCATCAAGCACTATGGCCGACATGGCTAATGCCTGTTGATGCATACCGAAGTTACCAAAAATCTGACCCTCACTTACACACGGTAAAACTTGTCGCAATATGTTGTCTTCTATCTCTTTGCCAATGCCACCAGTGCTGCTCTTTAACTCACCTAAGCTGTATTGCTGGGCCTTCTTGTTAAGAAAGCCGATAATTATAGCGTCATCTTCTAGTAAAGCCGGGAAAAAGACGTCGTATTCGGTAATAAAAGAGGTGACCAACCCTGTCTCCCAAATCCGGCCAATGGCCTTTCCTTTGCCCGTTCCGCCATGTGAATTTGAGAAGTAACTTTTATCAAAAACCGATATATCCAAACTAGGATAAATATCAGCCACCCGATTTAACAAGATAATACCAGCTCGGGCGAACTTAATATCATTGGTATAAAGGTAGGCGTGGCGCAAGTCACTTAAAATATCCCGTATACGATACCAAATGTGATGATGGTTATAATAAGCAGCGAAAGTATGCCGAGTGCCTTTCTCGTCAACCCAACCCCAGCCATCGTCAACGCCCCATTTGGGCCCTTTCTCCGGATACAATGTGTTGATAAGCATGCTTTTATCCGCCTTATTCGGCTGAAATAATCCATGCTCATCGATGCCGCTATGGTAATATGCGGCAAAGTCATTAGTTGGGAAAACGTGCTGTCCGTCTGTAATTTTCCACATTTGGCCCGGGACTGACGTCCATTTTGTTTTCCGATCAGAAACACGTGAGCTGCGTGGCAGGTTTTGTGTAGTAACTAGGTTCCATAAAAACTCGTACCCTAAGGATACATGCTGATTAGCCCTAGTTACACTGTCGGTTAACTCTGGTAGTATTTTTGCTACTCTTTTAGCGGTAAAGTAAGTGCGTCTCTTTTTTACACCTTCCATGCCAACTCCCATTTATCTACTCACCCCTTAGCTATATGGCCATTCTACCATCACCTGCGTATTAGTATAATAACAACTCTCTATAAAAAGGTGGTGGTCAAGCTGACCTTACTAATTCCCCATGTTTTTCATCAGATATGGGTGGGCAGTAAGCCGATGCCACCTAAGTTTTTATACCACCATCCTACATGGCATCTACGCTTGTGGACCGACAATAATATGCTGCCGCTTATTAACCAACAGCTTTATGAGCGCATGAGTGTACCATCCCAAAAAGCTGATATTGCTAGTGCCAAGCGAAATTTATCAACCATAGTGCTCATGTGCTTCATTACTTTGTATCATTTTGGTGAGTGTAGGAGTGTAGGTGATATAAAATCGGGCTGGTGATGTTTAGCCATTATAACTTAGGCGGTTACAGAATGACTCAGTAGTCATAGGCTTTTTATACCTGAAAAGGACAACC
>CAYMKM010000170.1:0-3227 GCA_964390985.1 uncultured Clostridia bacterium
AGCTAGTGATTCAAGCATAGCAAATCCATGGTATTTCCGGGCTAAAGTAAGGAACAAAGGTGATTGGGATCTAAAGAATCAAGAAGATACAATATACCTAACAGGCAGGTACAAACATTATGTTTTCCAAGGCAAAATAGTTCGTGCAGATGCACCAGGCAATATTCTATATGGTTATGTGGGCACTGCTGCCTGGTGGTCATCGGATTATATCCTATTCCATCAAGCAGGGAAAGCTCAAATTGCTGCTGGCACTTCAATGCCCAAATGGAACGTTAAGCCCTACTATGGTGACGATCCCTCAGATCATTATTATATCGAACTAGGCATTAAACTGAGACGACAAGGTGCGTTTGCCAACGGCGGTGGTGGCGGTAGCGCACAATAATGGCAGGGTTGAGTGCTGCTTAGGAATATGAAATGAGGAGGCGAGCGCGGTCTGCTTATACATTGCGGGCGTGCCGCAAACACAGCCTAGCACTCGCGATTCAACGCCCCAGGTGGCTTTGTATTGGCCGAATAACCCAAATATTAGTTTTACCCAATGATGGGTGGTGTTTTCGTTGATCTCAAGAAAAGCGGTTAGTGTACGCTTCAGTGTCGCTCTTCTTATAGTTGTCTTACCAATTGTGGTTTTAATGTGGTTACGATCACCGATGTGTACCAACCAAGTGCTGTTGGAGGTTGTATCACCTGACCAACGGTACAAGGTGGTAGTGTTCTTACGAGACTGTGGTGCCACAACAAACTATAGCTCGCATGTATCAATTGTGCCTGCTAGACATAAAATAACAAACAGAAGTGGAGGCAATGTGTTTATAGCAGATACTGACCATGGGCGTGCGCCAGCCGGTATAAACGGAGCTCCAGAGGTTGAGGTAGCATGGCAGTCAGCCAATGAACTTTCGATACGATATAACAAGGCAGTTCGCATCTTCAAGAGTATAGACGAGCTCCACGCAATTGAAGTGCGGTTAGAACCAGTTATTTAAGCAGCTCGACTTGTTATTATGGAGACAGTGAACAGTCGCATGCACAGATTGAATCGGCACGTTGGTGCCCTACTGGAACCAACTGTGTTTTGCAATATAAAAGTGAGCCACCCCTCCACCCCTAGAGGTGGAGGACGAACGTTAGTGCCGTCATTCTTTGTCTTTTTCCTCGTCACTTTTGTCGCGTCGCGTGAAATTTGGCCACACATATCGCGATGCAATCGGCCACTCCCGGGTAAGCGTAAAATAGTAGCCACCTTGCTCCAGTTCGCTTCTACTACTGGGTAAAGCGCTTAGAGCCACCAGTGGAAGCGGTCAGCAACAGCAAAACGCGGTGGCTGTCGATTGGAGTGGGTAAGCGCGACCAGCGATCTAGCAATGGAGAGAGCCTCTTAGTAAGGATTGGCGGTGTGGCGATTGAAGTGGCACCCGATTTCGATCCGCGGTTGCTGACTGACGTGGTTAGGGCGCTGACTAGGCTATGCTGAATCTCGCCGACATTGAGCGAGTTCACTTGGCTTGTGGCAGTACGAACATGCGCAAGTCGATCGATGGCTTGGCGGCACTGGTAAGCCAGGTCTTTCATCTTGATCCGTTTGCCCCGAGTCTGTTCGTATTCTGCAACCGCCGCGATAAGCTGAAGATCCTCTATTGGGACATGAACGGATTCTGGCTGCTTTACCGACGCTTGGAGTGCCGGCGATTTTAGTGGCCACATTTGCTTAACGGTGAGACACTGACCGTAGATCGGCGCCAGTTACAATGGCTGTTAGACGGCTTGGCGCTGGAACAAAAGAAGGCTCATTCAGCGGTCTTTGCCCGCTTAATAATATAGTAAAAACTTTTCTAGCAGCAGGAGGAGATTGGCTGCAACGCGCGAATTCAAAAGGTATGAAGCAATATGCGGATGTTCCCAAAAAAGACCTGGCGCGCCAGTGTGATATACTGCAACAGTAACTCGCTTATGCTATAGCGAGAATTCAACAGTTGGAAGAGCTACTGCGCCTGGCAAACCATCGCCAGTTTGGGGTTTCATCTGAACGTATCCACGAAGGGCAGATGCTGCTCTTCAACGAAGTGGAAGCTGAAGCCGTTTCTGCTACACCGGAACCAACGATCGAAACAATTACCTACAAGCGCCGCAAAGCAAAGGGCCATCGGGAAGCGATTTTAGCAGACCTTCCTGAGGAGATCATCGAGTACCGCATACCCGAGAACGAACAAATATGTTCTTGCTGCCATGGTCCGCTGCATGAGATGAGCACCGACGTGCTTCGGGAGCTAAAGATCATTCCAGCCCAGTTCAAAGTGGTAAAGCATATTCGCTATGTCTACTCCTGCCGTCACTGCGAGCGTGGAGAGGTAGCCACCCAGGTGATTACAGCTCCGAATGCCGCCGCTGGTCATCCCGGGGAGTCTGGCTTCGCCTTCTGCTCTGGCTTACATTATGAACCAGAAATTCGTCGAGGGAATGCCGCTTTATCGCCAGGAGCAGCAATTTGCTCGTTTGAGCGTAGCGTTATTCCGCCAGACAATGGCTAACTGGATATTGCTCAGTGCAAATCGGTATCTCGAACTGATATATAGCAGGTTGCGTCATTATTTGCTGGCATGCGATATCCTGCATGCGGATGAGACCACTGTGCAGGTGCTTCGCGAACCAGGTCGCGCTGTTGAAACGAAATCCTTCATGTGGCTATACCGCACAGGGCGAGAAGGACCGCCTATTGCGATATTCGAATACCAACAAACACGTAGCGGCAAGCATCCGGAAGTGTTCTTGAAAGGGTTCTCCGGCTATCTGCAGGTGGATGGTTATTCAGGTTACGAAGGTATACCTGGGGTTACTTTGGTTGCCTGTTGGGCTCACGCTCGCCGGAAGTTCGATGAAGCACTGAAGGCGTTGGCAGCGTCGGTTCGTAACAAAGAATCTGTTGTGGCCGCAGAAGGTTTGTCCTTCTGCAACGCGTTGTTCGCCATCGAACGGGATTTGAGTAACGTCAGCTCTGCTGTACGCCATGCGGCTCGCCTGGAACGCTCACAGCCGGTTTTGGATGCCTTCCGAACCTGGTTGGAAGAGAAATCTATAATGACATTACCTAAAAACGCCCTGGGTCGTGCGGTTACGTACTGCCTTAACCAATGGAGCAAGCTGACTAGCTTCCTGGATGATGGGCGCCTGGAGATCGACAATAACCGCAGTGAACGATCGATCAAACCATTTGTGATTGGACG
>CAYMKM010000171.1:0-3222 GCA_964390985.1 uncultured Clostridia bacterium
GTCGCAAGCAATGCAGTGATACTCGGTGGTGTTTGCTTCATCAAGTACCCATATTTGCTCGGGGATATTTTCGGACATCTTATTACCTCCTGCAGCTCTGGCAGCTACTAATTTAGGATATCACGGTAATTTGCCCGCTTCAAGACATGTTGATAGGTAGCATTGCAGGGAGGTGCCAGTAAGGTAGCGAACTTTCATAAAGATATCGCATTTAAAGTGAAAGGGGAGGCGCGCATGCAGCCACCGATTTCCTTTCCAAAGGTAGCATGGGTTTTTATTGCTGTGTTGTTCATATCGAATACCATTTTGGCTGCCGCTGCGCTGAGTGCCGAATCGCAAAGCGATTTGTCCGCAATATTGCGCCAGATGGAACAAAAATGGCAGCAGCCATTACCCATGGGTTTTTCGCAAGCAGTAGATGCCAAAGGATGGTTAGGGAAATACCACTTCACTAGTACGGTGGTACGCGACGAAAAAGGAACCCATGTTTCAGTTACTGGTGCCCCTGTTTTTATCTCCTCCGATTTTTTAGCCGATCTGGCTGATTTTAAGAAGGCAATGGCTGGTTTCGATCTGAAGTATAATGGTAAAGTCACCTTGGATAATAAAGAATATTACCTGTTGAGTGGCGCCCGGCGAAAAGATATTTATTCGGGTGCGCTAGAGGGTAGTATATGGGTAGATGCCAAAACATATTTAGTCTATCGCCTACAGGCACGTTATTCCTGGGGTAAAGTCGATGTATTGCATACATATGCCCAAAAAAGCGGTTATACCGTTTTACTAACTCAAGAAGCAACAGTCTCTCCTATTAGTATGCGCATGACGGTTGTGTACAGCGATTATTGGTTCGGTAAACGGTAGCGGTTTGCCCGAAACGTTTATTCTGGTATAATGGGAGCAACAGTCACATCCCGCCAGCGGCGTGCAGGTGCCTGGTTTTTACAAGCGCAACAGTCGCTGCATGGGGGGCCTGCGTTTGTGTTCCGCGGGCGCGGCGGGTGCAGTAAACATCGTTCATCATTTCCGAATCTACCCCCGAAGCCCGGGTGCAACAGGGGCAATATGTCCTTTATGGCAGTGTGACCAGATGCAGCTGGCGAATTTATTCGTCGGCGGCATAATATTCTGGGAATAGTGAGGTTAAGTAATCATGAGGATGGATAACGAAACCTACCGTCTAAAGGTAGAGAATATGTTCTCCCTCCTGGCGGAGAAGGATGGCTCTTGGAAGCCTGAAGTTTTGACGGAACTGGAGCATCTAGCTTTAGCTGCCCGGAAGGGTCGCTATTTCCTACGGGTGGTTGGTACTCAACCCCGCACATTCCAGATACATTTTTACCGCTATTATATGAGTCGGGCCCGGCGCGAGGACTCTATTGTTGATTTAGAACGGCAAATTCGTCACATGTTTTATGAGACGCGTGAGGAGGCCAAAGAAATTTTGGCCGAGTTGGTTGACTCGTCAACTTTGCCAGCTCTCTTTCAGGTGATAGCTCTCACCGAAGAAGGTTGGCTAGCCGGGGAGCTAATACGCATTGTGCTGGGCGCTCCAATAGATCAACTTCGTCAGCCAATTACACAACATTTGTATACGCCAACATATCTGTTGCAGTGCTTGGCTATATACCTCATTGGTAAGTTAGGGGACGAGGATCTACTTGAGGCTTTGGTAGAATTTTACCGGAAACCCGAAGGTGAGAAAATAGATCGTCTGGAGAAAAAGGCGTACGATGCACTTATTGAAGGCGGCAGCATGGCTTCTCCGCGTTTGATACTTCGTTGGCTAAAAGATAAAAACTCTCGTGTCCGTGAGATTGGGTTAACATTGGCTAGTGAACGCCAAATACCCGAGGTAGTCTCTGATTTAGTGGGGCTCGTGTTGGTTGATGCCAAAACTAGGGCGCGGGCAGCTGCAGTTTTATTAGAATATGAGCAAGCAGGTGTGCTTAGTTGGCATAAAGATGACGAAAGATCGTTAGGGGTGCAACGCATTATTAATGGCGCTAAAGAGGCACCTCTAATAGCCACTTTGCGTTCTATGCTGTTACGTGAGGATAATTCGGCGGTGCGAGAAGTGGTGGTGAATTTAACCCGCTTAGCCCCAGAATCAAATGAGCTTAGCTCGCAGTTGCGTCGGTTAGTGAATGAAGATAACTCGAGCGGTGTACAAATTGCTGCTATGCAAGCTTTAGCCGATGTTGATAGGGGCAGAATGAAACGGGCACTTATTGAATTGTTTTCAGCCGATGCACCTAATCGTGAAGTAATAGAAGCTGCTAATGAAATTATGGATACTCTACCAGCCAGTGAAGTGCGGCAGATAAAACAAGGTGTACGCACCCGTATGGAACGCCGCCAAGCAGCTTTAGATAAATTCGCCGCTAGTGTGGAGTGGTGGCGCCACGACACTTGACTATTATTGGCATGAACAGCTAAAATGGTGTCGGCCTGTACGTTAACGGGCTATATAAAAAGGAGGTGACGGCCCGGCTGAAGTATCCGGGCTAAGCCATGGAAGAAATCAAAGAAACCACCTTTGAAAGTGATGTTCTTAAAGCAGACAAGCCCGTTGTTGTAGATTTTTGGGCCCCTTGGTGCGGGCCGTGTCGTCGCTTTGCTCCAATTCTTGAAGAAGCGGCTAATGAGTTGGGTGAAGTAGTTAAGGTAGTTAAGTTAAACACCGATGAAAGCCCGGCAATTGCTGGCAAATATGGCGTGATGAGTATTCCCACGCTGATAATATTTAAAGCAGGCGCAGAGGTAGCACGCATAGTAGGCGTTCTAAACAAGGAACAAGTAAAAGAGCGCATTACTGCGGCTATCAAGTAATAAGTGCAGCTGATTTTGTTCGTTTATGACCAGCCCACCAGTATCTGCGGTGGGCTGATTGCGTATGCGCCATGAATGACTGAAACCGACATCGTCGTTGTTTTAGCACTTGCAGACTCAGCAAAGCATCACATTCTTAGCACCCGAGAATCGCACCGAGGCAATGCGTAATGAGTATCTACGTCTGCATCCAACAACTCCTTTAAAACGATTGAACTACGTCAAATCCCAAAGCCAAATTAGAGCCCTGCAGGTTTCGCTACAGAAGTGCAGAAGTTTTCCGAGGTAATACAAACCAAGGGAGATTGCACAATGCGCAAACCATACTGGCTACTAGTCAGCATGTTACTGACGGTGTTGCTCGCTTGTCCAGTGTTTGGACAACAATGG
>CAYMKM010000172.1:0-3208 GCA_964390985.1 uncultured Clostridia bacterium
CACAACGATTACGCACTCAGCAAATGGGTGAACGAAATTCAAATTATGAACTTCGAGCAATTATACTGCTCACCCATCATGCGGTTACGGTTTTTTAATGCGTATGGCCCAGGCGAGTATTATCATCCCTACCGCAGTGTGGTCTGCGTTTTTATTTACCGAGCGTTGCATAGCTTACCCTACACTGTATACCTTGGTTATCATCGGGTGTTTATGTATATTGATGACTTTATCAACACCTTAGCCAACGCTGTAAGCAATTTTCATCCGGGTGAAGTGTACAACATCGGCGGCAGGGAATACCGCAGCGTTCAACAGCTTAGTGATTTAGTATTACAATTTTGCGATGCTAACCCTAACCTAGTGCATTATGAAAAAACCGATGCACACAACACCGTGAATAAACGGCCCGATATTAGCAAAGCCGAACGCGACTTGGGCCATAACCCGCATATAACACTCGAAGAAGGACTCTTGCGTACCATAACATGGATGAAAAAGGTGTATGGAAAGTAGGTTCGTCATGCGCGTTAGGTCCGCTCGAAAACGCAAAAGAAAACGGAAATTACGAGCCTTGCCCCAAGGGTACACACTCCCCGACTCAGAGCTATGGGATGCACTCGCCACGCTAAACATCCCCGTATCCCCTAGTATGCCAAGGCAACGTGAGGTGTAGATCATGTATTGTGCGGTTATAGGGTTAGGCAATATTGGCTCAGCGGTTTATAATGACCTTGCCCAAATTCTCCCTAATGTTATCGGCGTAGATATTAGTGAACAACGAGTAGCTTATTTGCAGCAAAAAGGTGTGCGCGCCACAACTGAGTTAAGCGCTTGTGCTGCAGCGGATGTATTTATTATTTGTGCCTCTACCGGAGCAAAAATGGAGAACATCTACAGCATTGCTGCCTCACTGTCCCCCAAGAGTGGCGCTCTTATATGTGTTGAATCTACACTGTTGGTGAATACCATGAACTCATTGGCGCAACACTTTATAAACCGGGGTTATATACCCGGGGAAAATATTCACCTCGTCCATGCGCCGCATCGCATTATGATCGGTCACGATTTATCGACTATAGCTATGCCTCGTGTTGTTGGCGGGATAACTGAACGGTGTTTGCAAATGGGTGTTGAGTTTTATACACAATTAGGTACCTGTGTTGTTCCCGTTCCCGACATATGTTTGGCTGAGCTAAGTAAGCTGGTAGAAAATAGCTTGCGTTACGTAGAAGTGGCTTTTGCAGAAGCATTAGCTAGCTATTGTGCGGCAAATAATCTGGATTTTCACCTACTCCGCCAAGCCGTCAACAGTAAAGGAAATGTCCATTTAAAGAATGTGGATTACGGTATCGGTGGCGAGTGCCTACCGAAAGATATTCTATTTTTACAAGCTGCCTGCCCGGCTCCCATACTTATGGGCGCCCAGGCGACAGATGAACAATATAGAGATGATTTACGCCAGCATATCTTAAGCAAAGGTCGCCGCGTATTAATCCGCGGCGTAGGTTATAAACCTGGCAGCAGTGACATATCGCACAGTCACGCCATCAATTTAGCACTTGCGCTGCGTCAAGCCGGTTGTGAAGTATCAGTATGCGACCCCCTAGTTAACCCCTTGGATATACTGCAGGCTGGTTTAACTCCAGCTTACCAAAGTGATACCAGCGAATACGACATCATTGTTGAGCGCGGTCATATTCATTACCAGTAATCCCCTGGTTAAAATCGTGGCCAGTGGGATTTTGGAAAATCCGCAGATCAAAATGGGGTACCGCCGCCATAATATGATCGAAAATATCAGCCTGGATAGATTCATATTTGACCCAGGCAGTATCATTAGTGAAGGCGTATATTTCGATCGGGAGTCCGTATTCACCCGGCGGAAGATGCCTTACCATTTGTGTCATGCCACTGTGAATACCAGGATGATGCTTTAGGTATTCCTGCAAATAGGCCCTAAATGTACCTATGTTAGTAAGCCGCCTGCCGTTTACCAGGTGCGATGGGTCTACTTTATTTTCCTTGTTATACCGCTCAATTTCCTGCTCTTTGGCCTGTATATATTCGGTTATGAATTGGATTTTCTTGTACTTTTCCAGCATTTCGCTTGTGCAAAATTTAACACTGGCCGTATCAATATATATGCACCTTTTTATCCGCCGCCCTCCGGCATTTTGCATACCCCGCCAGTTTTTAAAGGAATCGGATATCAAAGCGTAAGTGGGTATAGTAGTTATAGTGCGATCCCAGTTTTGTACCTTTACAGTGTTGAGTGAGATATTTATTACATCGCCATCAGCACCATATTTAGGCATCTCAATCCAATCGCCTATGCGCACCATATCGTTGGCGGCTAGTTGAATGCCAGCCACAAACCCTAGCAACGAATCCTTAAACACCAGCGTTAATACGGCTGTTAGCGCTCCAATGCCGCTAAGTAATATCAGGGGAGAGCGGTTAATTACCGTAGCGACGAGCCAAATGGCGCCAATAATGTAAATAAAGATCTTAATGACCTGCAGAATGCTGGTGATCGGCTTAACCTTGGACACTTCATACGTTTGATAGATTTCCTCTATAGCATCCAGTAGAGCAGCTATAGTGAGCATGCCCAGAAAAACCATATAAGCCAGCGTAAACCTTTGAATAACACTATGGTATTGCGGGAAAACCCCGGCAAAGGCGTAGATGACTATAGCCGGCACAAAACGAAGCAGCCGCGCAAACACACGCTTTTTTAGCAATATGTTATCCCATTTAAACCTGTTGTTCTCAACGTAATACACCAGGGTTTTCATTATAACGCCTTTACTTATTAAGCTGGCAGTGTAACTAACTAAAATAATAAAAACAACCGCTATCGCATTAGCAACGTAATACGCAAGCGTTCCGCCTACGCCGCTACTAGCCAGCCATTCATGCAATGTCTGGATAATGATAACCCTCCCCCTCCCTACAAAAAGAACTTCAATCCGTGCACACGTGTGCCTGCATAACGATCAGGGTAACGAGGATCTGGTATATTAGATGGCACTGGTTCAGCAATAGTTAAATTGAACGTGCCTTTGTATGTTTCTACCAATAAATTGTGCTTGCCTTCCTTCAAGTCTATTGTTACGACATCGTTGGGTAATACATGCTTACGAGCATAGCCTTTATAATCGTACACCAGCTCCCCGTCTATCCAAACGCGCATTTTTGTGCT
>CAYMKM010000173.1:0-3164 GCA_964390985.1 uncultured Clostridia bacterium
CGAAGTTCATAATTTGAATTTCGTTCACCCATTTGCTGAGTGCGTAATCGTTGTGGGGCAAAATACTTTGCTGCATGGGCAGATCTTCGCTGAGCCATTGGGCATTTGTATTCCCGTAAATTTCAGATGAACTGGCAAAAATGAGCTTAAACGCTTTCTTCAACTGCCATTGCAGTATGTTGCGGGTACCAACAACGTTAGTTTGCCAAAGGGTGTCGTAGTACTCTTCGCCATTGTGACGGCCGAACTCAGCAGCCAAATGGTAGACAAAATCATAATCCTGTTCAAACACTCTCTCTAACTGGCGGTACGAGCTAATATCGGCACGAATGTACCTATCGGCATCATGGTGCATTATATCTGCTTCCCAAACCTCGTGTCCGTTGGCTGTAAGCTGTTTTACTAGGGGACGGCCTAGAGTACCGCGGCTGCCAGTGACGAGGATCTTGGCCATAATATGTCAACCTCCACGAACCGGTTATGGAAGCATAGTACGTTTGATGTGTTACTAATGTGCTATTTCGCCTGCACAAACTGATGCTAGAACGCATAACTAAACGGAGAGGAGGTGCTTTATGAATATCCTGATGGTAACTTATTGGCACTTTCCTAACATAGGGGCTATCGATATATATTTAAGAAAGATACGCGAGGAACTGACAAAAGCGGGTCATAAAGTCGATATTATCAGTCGTGGTGCTTCTTGGAGTCAAATTAAGTGCCATAAGGCTCATGCAACTGCTCGAGTTGTCAACTTAACCAAATTATACTCCACTATAGGGGCAGCATTGCGCGGCAGCGTCAGTCAAGAGGCAAAGACGCCGCAATGGATAAAAGATCGAGAAGTAGAGCAATACCTATTTGAGCTGGGGTTACACCGCTTGTTCGTCCCAGGGCGCTACGATATGGTACATGCGCATGACGTTCATAGTGCCAGGGCAGTAGCTCGGGTGGCACCTGGCATTCCTTTGGTTCTTACGACGCATGGGTTGTTAGCTTACGAGTGGCTGAGCGAGAAACGCATTAGCGGGGGTGATTCAGCGGAGTGGCGCTACACCTATATACGAGAAAAAACGGGGGTAAATTCCGCTCATGTAGCCATTTCGCCATCCGATTGGATGCGTCAAGAGTATATTGATTACTTTAAAGTCCCAGCCGAAAAAGTAGCGACAGTACCCTACGGCTTTGATGTGGATAAATTCGCTGCTCAACAAAGAAAGGTACCAAAAGACCTACCAGACTTGAAAGGATCTTTGGTAATCACATGTGTAGCTCGGTTGGTGCCACTTAAAGGGCATCGGTATTTATTTCGAGCGTTGAGGGAAGTGCGAGATGCTGGTTTAAAGGTGAAATGCTTGCTGGTGGGCGATGGTTACCACAGCGATATTTTACGTAAGCTGGTTAAAGTGATGGGATTAGAGAAAAACGTATTCTTTTTGGGTCGACGCGATGATGTACCTAGTATTTTGCGTATCACAGATATATTTGTACTGCCCTCTTTGCAAGAGATTACTCCACTGGCAATTAGCGAAGCACAATTGGCAGGCAAAGCGGTAATAGCTAGTGCTGTAGGAGGTATTCCCGAGTTAGTTACACACGGTGTGAATGGGATACTAGTCCCAGCAAAAGATCATCATGCTTTGGCCGAAGCAATAGCTACTCTATGTATCAATGAAGATTTACGCATGCGCATGGGTGCAGCCGGAAGGGTAGCTGTATTGCGTGATCGCACATGGAGCCAACATTATGATCGGCTTATGAAGGTGTATAAACAAGCTCGCAGCCGTGCCAGCCACAAATCTTAGCCTTTTTTTGGCTTGCGCCAGCTGGCGGTCCAGTGGTGAATGGCATAAGCATCCGGATAACTACATTTCTTTTTATGACGTTCCCGCCATGAATATGGGTAGAAGAGAGCAGGAGGAAATACTACAAAATCCTGCCTCTTTTTTAGCATGGCACTTATGTAAAATGGTCCTGTTTGTACGTTGGGCGGTTTATGAGGGTGCTTCCTCACCCATTGGGGAAGGTTGTTAACGAGTGATCCGTAAGCAGGATGGTTAGGTACACCACCCATTATTCCGTGGCTGATAAACCTCTTTTTTTCACTGGCAGCAAAAGCCTTGACGCCAGCTAAAAGGGGTTCAATATTCTTCTGGCACTCAAAGTCAGTATCGATATACACACCGCCAAAGCGATAAAGTATTTCGTAACTAGCAATATCAGCTTTTTGGGATGGTACACTCATGCGCTCATAAAGCTGCTGGTTTATAAGCGTTAGCATATTATTGTCGGTCCATAAGCGTAGATGCCATGTAGGATGGTGGTGTAACCAACTCTTTTGGTAATCTAAAAACTCAGGCGGCATTGGCTTACTGCCCACCCATATCTGATGAAAAACACGGGGAATTAGTAGAGTCAGCCCGACCACCGCCTTTTTACGGAGAGTTGTATTATATTAATACGCAGGTGATGGTAGAATCCTGACTTTTGCAGTTTGGGGATCGTGTATTTGTTGTCCAGATACTGAACCAGCAGACGAGCAACGACTAGGGCAACAAAGCAAATAAGCCGAGCTTCTAGATCGCATTTTAACAGCAATTTGCCTATGGATATGCCGTTGATGTGGATTCCATGGATAACCATCCGGGTTCACCACAGACTCCACATCACCTTGGACAAGTCTTTTTAGTGAACGAGGCCTGAGTGGCCTCGTTCAATTTGCTGACTTGCCCACATACCCACAGGCACCGCTACTACTCTCTTTTTAATTCGGCCTTGTAAAAAACACACCAAATGCATTCTGCTCGAAGGCTTCACGAGAACGAACATAAATGCGTTTCACCCGAACGCCCAGCTCTGGGCATTTCTCGATTGAATGCACCGCAATGGCAAACCCAATTTACCGCCATTTCACCAGTTAGATCTCCACTCGAAAAGTGGATTAGCATCATTCTTACGCACTTGCTGTTGACAGCAACTCGCTCCGGCTTCGCTTCACATAAATACCCTTAGCCCCTAAGAGGAAACATTCAGATGTAGCGCGAAAAGCAAGGGCCTGTAAAAACAGGGGTGAAACCTTTACCCTTACTTTTGGCGTTACATCTGGAAAAATAAAAAGAGGGGCTATATGAAAATAGCCCTGTACATAACGGACCAAATGTTTA
>CAYMKM010000174.1:0-3122 GCA_964390985.1 uncultured Clostridia bacterium
CTATGGTATCAGCGCCAGGAGGCAGAACGCCGAGCTAAAGCCCAAAAAGAAGCGGAAGCAAAACAAATGCTACCTCCCCTCCAACCTGCGATTGGCTAGATTATCCTTTTTAATCCAGCAAGATGCCTACAACTACTCATCATTCTATAACCGCCTGAGTAATATTGGATGAGCACTGCCAGTCTTATTTCATACCACTCACACTCATATAATCAACCCAATGGTACACTATGGTATTATTAAGATAGTAATCATTTCGGTCGAGGGTGAGGAGGACATCAATGGCAAAAAAACAACTGGGTGCCGACGTTAGGCTATCAACCCGTATGTTTATCACTATGATGCTTTTGGCCGCTTTATATGGCGGTTTTGTTTGGTTGTTATGGAGTGTTGGCGCTAACTTTTCTGTTATAGTGTTTTTTGCCGCTATAATGTTGGGAGTGCAGTATTTTTACTCCGATAAATTAGTGTTGATGTCTATGCGGGCTCGCATTGTGACACCTGCGGAAGAACCGAAGCTACACGCCATGGTAGAGCGCCTAGCAGCAGTGGCTGATCTACCCACGCCTCAAGTGGCGGTGGTAGATACAGAAATGCCCAATGCTTTTGCCACTGGACGCAATCCTAGTCATTCTGTAGTGGCTGTCACACGTGGGCTGTTAAATCGGTTGGAGCCAGCAGAAGTGGAAGCCGTGCTAGCTCACGAATTAACACATGTAAAAAACTGGGATGTAGCAGTGATTACCTTAGCCAGCTTTTTCGCTACGGTAGCTTCACTAATAATGCAAAATATGCGTTACTCCATGATGTTCGGTGGGAGACGTCGAAATGATGATCGTAGCTCTGGCGGATTTGCAATTATATGGCTAGCATCTATGCTGGTGTGGGTAATTAGTTACTTTCTTATTAGAGCACTCTCTCGGTATAGGGAGTATTCCGCAGATCGCGGGGCAGCTATTATAACGGGGGCGCCCGGTCAACTAATGTCAGCACTGATGAAAATCAGTGGCCTTATGAGTCGCATACCTACGAAAGATTTGCGTCAGGCCGAAGCGCTTAATGCTTTTTACATTATACCAGCGTTGCGAGGGGAGAACGTAATGGAACTGTTCTCTACGCACCCTTCATTAGAACGGCGGCTGGCAAATTTAAAACGCATTGAAGCAGAGATGTCGGGTAGGTGAGACTATGCGCTGGCTGGATGCCTTGTTTGGTCGGACACGCCTGCCAAAGCCGAAAACGGATGCGTTGTTTACGTTAATTACTGCACAGGTTGACATTGAAGCAGACTTAGGCTGGAAGTCGGCTGAGCGGGCCGCATTGTGCCTTAAACCAGTTACCACCAGCGAGTTCTCCCAGGTGACTAGTGATTTGGAAAGCTTAGTGCAGTTGACGGCGACAGATAGTGGTACTAAGGTAAAAGTGCATGAAGATGAGTTTCACTATCGCTGGTTCATTTTTACCGATGAGGATTATGAGGATTTAGTAAGCGTGATTCACATAGCCGCCAGCGAGCTGGCAGCCAAGGGGTATGGGGAGCAATTACTAGCTGCTGTTTACACTTTTACAGTTGATGTGGTTGGTGATATTACCAAGTGTTACCTGGTATACAGCTATAAGCGAGGAGCTTTCTACCCCTTTATTCCCAAAGTGGGCCACCAACGCGACAACGCTGCTGAATTACAAGCAGCAGCGCTGTTGGAAAGGTATTTACCAATAGAAAAAGATCATACACGTTGGTACCCTCTATGGGATTGCCCGGTATAACCTACAACAGGTGGTGCGGGTAATCAGCAAACAAAGAGCGTGCCTGTTCCAACGAGGTATCCGGTGGTGGCAGTATTAAGTCGGATTCTTTTAATACAGTATCGGGTAGGCGGATACCTTGTGCCCGCACTAAGTTCAACACTTGCTCCAGGGCTTGGCGGAACTGAGCGGCATCCTCTTTTTCTATGGCCGCTAAGATGTCATTGTCAATATCATCCAGTTTTTGCAAGGCCTCGCCTTTCAATTCGTACTGCCCTTCGGTAGCAATGCGTATTATCATTGCCCTGCCACCTCTTTTTTCAACCTTTCTAGGTCAGCTTGAACCGATTCCGTAGCTGCTAAGCGGGCCAGTTCAGCGTCGATATCATTAGCCGCTACTAGCTGGTCGGTTAAATTACCCGCTTCTACCAATTCATCAATAGCTGCAGCGCGGGCTTGCATTTTTTCCGTTTTTTCTTTAGCGCGGTCAATAGCCAAGCCAACATCGGCCATCTCTTCTGAAAGGCCAGTTACCGCTTCGCCAATTTTAACTTGGGCTTCAGCGGCGGAATACTGGGCTTTAATAACCTCTTTTTGTGTACGGAAGGCATCAACTTTAGCTTGCAAGCGTCCTTCGGTGGCCACCAGTTTATCTTGCTCACGTTGTAAATCGGCAATCTGTTGCTCTAAGCCACTAACTTGCTGTAAGAGCAAAGTGCGCCGCTCTAAGGCGGTACGGGCTAAATCTTCACGGTTTTGCTGCAACGCCTGGCGAGCTTGCGACTCAAGGTTTGCGGCGTTATCCTTTAACTTAATTGCTTGCAATTCTAGCCGTTTCTTAGAGGCTACCACTTCTGTGAGGCCCCGTTTCACATTGCGCAGTAGCTCCAGTTGCTTCTCGTAGCTGTATTCAAGGGTTTCATGTGGGTTCTCCATGCGATCTAACAGCTTATTCACCTTAGCTTTGAACACCGATGAAATACGCGAAAGAATTCCCATTAAGACCGCCTCCTTTGCTTTGGGATTCATCACCCAACAGTTATTATACCCTTTAATGGTATACCAACCAAGGACGGAACAATTTTCCTTAGTGATTTAACCTTCTGATGACGAATACATTGATGTTGGAACAAATTTGTGGCAGGAGTGTTGCGGGTTTCATCGTAAACACTCATACATATACAGGTTCGGATTATGCACGTGAGGAGTGTCCACCATGTCCATGTCAACTTATATTCCTTCGGTTATTGATGAGAAATTGTATGAGCAAACCAAGCGCGATGCAGTTGCTAGTTATGTACCCCCCAAAAAAATACTGGTAGCTGGTGGTTTAGCGGGAGTTATCGCGACTTGGTTACCAGCGCTGATCATTTACC
>CAYMKM010000175.1:0-3009 GCA_964390985.1 uncultured Clostridia bacterium
TATTGGTGCTTGGGGTGTCTGGTTTATAGACAATGAGAAACCTATTTACTATGGTGATAGACCCGAAGTGATAAGTGCTTATGAAAAAACCACTTCGTTATGGACAGTACATCAAGTAATAGGTGGTAACTTCATTAATGGTACTGCGGCAATGAACGTAGTACAAACAGGTTCGTTGAATAATCTAGTGAACAATCGTGGCATGGTCGAGTGGTTAGTCGCAGCTATGCCCTTGGGCACTCAGCGTGCCACTCAAACCGGTTTTGGCGGCATTGCCGTAGCAAAGGGAAGTAAAAATCCGGAGCTCGCCTGGGAGTTGGCTAAATACTTAGCCTACGATACCGAGGGTACTACATTGATTTCCAGAGCAGCGAATCGCTTACCTGTTTTGCGAGAGACTACGCGTGACTTCATGAATCGTTTCCAAAAAATATTACCAGAAAGCAGCGTGCTTTCGTTAGTTGACGCCATCGCATATGCATATGACCAGCGATTCTCGCGCTTTGCGTATGGTGATGAAGTAGCACAATTGATTGTAGCCGCTGGTGCAAAAGTCATTAAAGGCGAAGTGTCGGTGCGGGAAGCGCTAACTAGTATTGCACCTGAGGCCAAGGCCCTATTGGAAGCGAAATAACATCCTCCTAATCATTTTGTCTGGAGTAGTTTTCCTGCCTATCCAGATAAACACGGGTATTCGTTGCTTGCTAGGTTTGCAAGCTAATGAATGATAGGAGGTGAACCAAATGGCAGGAGGACAAAGCAAAAACACGCTGGTTGTACGCAACGCGCGTCAAGCTCTGGATCAGTTTAAGCAGGAAGTAGCCTCCGAACTGGGCATTTCTAACTACCAGGGTTACCTGGGTGACCTACCTTCGCGCATTAACGGCGCTGTGGGTGGTCATATGGTACGCAGGATGATTGCCGCTGCTGAGCAATCGCTTATCGACCAAACCAGTTCGCAGGTAAGTGCTCAATTTCGGTCATCGCTACAAACACCAGTAACCAGCGGTAGCACACAAGGAACTACAGGTTACACAAGCGGTTCTAGCCTTAGCACACCGAACTGGAGTAACCCAAGTCACACGTAAACCGCTATCAGCAGGCAATGATGAATTGGAAGACGCCCGAATGGGCGTCTTCCAGTGCAGGAAAATTAGGGGGTGATTAGCGAAATATTGGCCACTGGTATAAGCTGGTGGAGGCAATTTATTATGACCGAAGTAGAAATTTATACAGATGGTGCGTGTAGCGGAAATCCCGGACCTGGCGGATGGGCGGCAATTTTGCGTACCAGCAAGCATGAAAAGGAAATATACGGTTGCGAGGTTGATACTACCAACCAACGCATGGAAATGATGGCAGCTCTAGCAGGTTTACAGGCGCTAAAGCGGCCTTGCCGTGTCAACATATATAGCGATAGTGCCTACTTAATTAATGCTTTCCGCCAAGGATGGTTAAGTAAGTGGCAAACAAATGGTTGGCGAACAGCTACAGGCGGCACCGTACAGAACAAGGATTTGTGGATAGCATTGCTAAACCAAGCTAACCGCCACAATATAAGCTGGCATAAAGTAACCGGTCATGCTGGCAACCCGCTAAATGAACGGTGTGATGCATTAGCCAAAAAAGCTTGCCCAAAAGCTGGAGCTCAGCTGCAGGCAGCTGAGCGTCCGGCAACAAAACCAGTAGAGTAAGCCCCTTGAAGGTTATAGCTACTGCTAATACCGTCTATATCTAAAATTCCACCAGCAAAATAAAGACCTGGAGTCTTGCGCGACTGCATAGTTTGAGGATCAACTTCGTCCACGCAAACGCCCCCAGTTGTGACCATTGCTGTTTCAGTCGGATGAGCTTTACTTAAGATCAGAATGAATTCATCTAGCAATTCAGCTGTTTGTCGCCGATGCTGTTTGGTTACCTGATTTGCCATAACTTCCGGAGGTAAACCGTTTACCTCAAGTAGCACTTCAGCTAAAGAAACGGGCCACCAGCGTGCAACTAAACTCTTTAATAGTTGACGCGGATGTTCGCGCAAAGCCATCTGTAAGCGTGCTTCCCAATCGTCTGTATTTAAGTCGCTATCGGTACGAATGCCAATGCGTACAGGCCCTACACCCTCAGAAAGAGCATCGACAGCTTGATTACTGATATTGAGGATAGCTGGCCCAGATAACCCAAAATGTGTAAACAAGACATCCTCGGTGTAGCGTGATAGTATTTTTTCGTTGGCATAAAGAACTACTTCAGCGCGCTTAAGTGTAACACCCTGTACACGGGCGGGCCATTCTTCCTCTGTTTCTAAGGCTACCATGTCGGGGCGAGCAGATATAACCGCGTGACCGAATTTTTTCGCCCACTTATAACCATCACCTGTACTACCACTGCATACAATGAGGCGATCAGCCGTAATATCTTCGCCGTTAGCTAATTTTAGATGAAAAGCATCGCCATCTTTAGCTAAATCCGTCACTCGCGTGGCCAACCTAATGCTGACACCACGAGCCTTGGCCCGCCTCTCTAGAGCATCAACTACATCTTGTGCATCGTCACTAACCGGAAATACGCGACCGCGTTCTTCCTCACGGGTGAGAACGCCCTCTTCGGCGAGTAGATCGAGGATATCGCGACTACCAAACGAAGTAAACGCATGATAAAGGAACTCACCATTATCAGCGAATGATTGCACCAAATGATCTACATCACCACTGTTGGTTATATTACATCTTTCCCCCTCGGACATAAGCATCTTCATGCCCAGCTTATTATTTCTTTCCAGCAAGGTGACATGTGCACCATGCTCAGCTGCGCTAATTGATGCTAAAAGGCCAGCGGCACCACCGCCTACCACCACAATACTAATCGACAAACCTTTCACCTCCGTGGTTCTACTAACATGCATGTGTTAGTAGATACCGAATGAGAGTACGGCACGCGGAGTGCTGCATCCTGCTAAGACAATCATTCGATTGCCAGTTTACCGCATCCTACCACATTAGTATACCGGGAGGA
>CAYMKM010000176.1:0-2985 GCA_964390985.1 uncultured Clostridia bacterium
CGAGGCAAAAATTAAAATGGGGATGGTCTGCCCCACCTGGTAGGCATCGGTTACATAAGTAGCCCCAAAAATAGCAGCTAGTGAGGCTTCTCTAATGAACCCCAACAGTTTGCTTACCACAGATACGGCAGCTACAATACCCGCCGCCTTAAACAAACCCTCTTTTGCCGTCAATAATGCTCACCTAACCAATACAAAAAACCGAGCGGGGTGGGGAAAGCAGCAAATACTTGCCGACCCCGCGCGGTTTTAACTAACTACTTACTTAGTCTATTACTTAGTTCTCTTCTACTGGAATGAAACCATCCTCATCGAACAATTCCATACCTTTTTCAATGGTATCCAGATAATCGCAAATGGCCTCTGTTACCAATGAACTCTTCGATTGCTCCAACTCAATTTCTGCAACCATAAGACGTGCGTATAACGCTGATGGTATGTTAAAAGTAGCATCTACAAATTTCATGTTTTCTCACCTCCTTGTGATATAGTTCGGATACGCTAAACCGCAGCCTCGGTAGGACCTTTCCCCTTTGACTCCTCGGTGTAGTAGTAGTAATAGTAGTAATACCCATAACCACTAGCTACATCAACGCGGTTCAGCACTGTACCCAAAATTTCAGCCCCTACCTTTTCGAGCTGCTCCTTACTGCGTATAGCCAGCTCGCGAGGGACAGTACCAGCATTAATAACCAACAAGACTCCATCCATTAACGGTGCTAACACTGCGGCATCAGTTACCGCGATAACCGGTGGTGCATCGTATATTATAAAATCTGCTCGCTTTTGCAACTCATCTACCAATGAGCGCATTTGCGCCGATCCTAATAGCTCAGCCGGGTTGGGCGGGGTGGGCCCACTAGCCAGTAAACGCAAGTTTTCTGTATCCGTACCTTGCAGACAATCATCAATACTGGTTTGCCCGGCTAAAATGTTGGTCACGCCAGGTTGGTTTGGCAGACCAAAATACTTATGCAACGTCGGCTTACGCAAATCTACACTAACAGCTATTACCCGTTGGCCAGATTGCGCCATCACATAAGCTAAATTAGCAGCAATAGTGCTCTTGCCTTCCCCTGGCCCCGGGCTAGTTATTAACACCCGAGTTAGAGGTTTATCTACATTTGCAAACTGCAAATTAGTTCGTAGTGTGCGGTAAGCTTCTACTACTGGCGACTTAGGGTCTAGCTTACCTATTAAGCCATTCTGAGGTTCTACACTCATAGCTTTCACATCCCCATAGCTTTACTTTTTTTGCTCCGCCGATGGCTGCGTCTAGCTACATTGGCATCCACCATGGGAATGCGCCCTAGCACCGGTAACCCTAAGTGCCGCTCAATATCTTCTGCTGTTTTCAAAGTGGTATCAAAAAACTCTAACACCAACACCATACCAATACCCACAAATATCCCTAACACACCAGCAATAGCAACATTCAACTTCTTGCGCGGCTTCACTGGCGTTTGCGGTGTTATAGCCGCATCCAACCTATGCACACCCGCTGCTTTCACTGCCTCTGTTATCTTATACTCTTCATGCTTGTTTTTCAACAATAAATATACTTGCTCTAATACACTTTGGTTGCGTAAAAGTCGTGTTAGTTTTATTTCTTTCTCCGGCAACTTGCCTAATTCCTTCTCAACTTGAGTAATTTGTTTGGCAAGTGCATTTTGCCTGGCCTTTTGTGCCGCACTTTCTACCTCTAGAGTGATCACTTGACTCAACATTGTCTGGTAGTTGGGGTTAACCGAGCGCACCTCGGCACTCACCACCCGCTCCACCTCTTTTGCCATTTGCGCTTGCACCGAAGCTATTTCCGTACGAATACCCATCACCTGCGGGTGATTCGCCGTATACTGCTGCTCAGCAACGGTTAGTTGGGTCTCTAAATCACTCAACCGCAACTTATATTGGTTAAAAATGGGGTTGCTACTAATGGTGGTAGAAGTTATAGCCGTGGGCTCCTCTGCCGCTAGCTTCTTATGCAACTCATCCAACTGCCGCTGCATTTGGTCTAGCTCCACCGTCGCCGCCGCTTGCATTTTCTCTAGCTCAGTTAACCGGCTTAAAATGGCCTGCCCCTCTTCACTGGGGGCCACCACTTTCTCTACCTCCCGGTATTTACGCAGCTCCTCTTCGGCAACTTGTAACTCTTTCTCCACCGTAGCAAGCTGGCTGCCAATAAACGTGCGCGCACTGCGCGCCTCTTCCCTGTTTATCTCTTGGTTATGCTCAATAAAAGCATCCACCACCGCATTGGCTATATCCTTGGCCTCTTCTGGTTCGGGACTTTGCACCTTAATGCGAATAGCATCCGTGTTAGCCACTAACTGCACTGAAATACTGTTTTTAAACCCAGCAAACTCCGGTGAGTGCGGGTCATAACTGCGACCTAGCATCTCCGCCGCCCGCAAAGCCAAACTGCGGCTTTTTAACACCTCAACGTAGTTTTGGTTGGTGTTCTTACCCACCTGGCCAATGCCATCCAAGAAGGCGAACTGACCCGCCCCTTGCTGCTTATCCTCCACCATAATGGTGGTGGTCGCCTCATATATGGGTGTAATAAACTGGCTAGCTATGGCTGCACTCACAATAGCCGTTAAAATGATGCTAATTAACACCCATTTACGCCGCAAAATGGCCTGCCCATACTCTCGTAAATCAATTGTCTCTTCGTCGTAATATTCCGGCAATGCCGCCCCTCCCGCATCTATCATCACATTTACTAAAAAGTGACGGCCGCCGTCATCCGGCTACCGAAAGCCCATGGCGAACAGCAAACGCCGCCGCCTCGGCCCTATTGCTCAAATTCAACTTCCCGAGGATGTTACTCACGTAGTTGCGCACCGTTTTTTCGCTCAGGTAAACGCCCTCAGCTATCTCCCGGTTGGTTTTCCCCTCGGCAATCAGCGCCAATATACGCCGTTCCTGCTCGTTTAACGGCTCGGGGAAGCCCCCTGGCGTCTCACTGCTTTGCGCATTAGC
>CAYMKM010000177.1:0-2975 GCA_964390985.1 uncultured Clostridia bacterium
GCGCAAGCACTAGCCCACATAGAGTCACTCAAAGGCTATCAACCGGTTTTACACCAACTGGCTGATTCGGGTGAGTACATACTCTCCAATTACGCTGATTTGGCCGCACAGTTAGCTGATACAGGCTTCAACCGGGCGGTATATATTGGAAACCGCGATTTATACGGTGTCGCCTTGGAGTCGCATCTAAAAATGCAAGAAATGACGGCCGGACGTGTTCTGTGCAAAGCTGAGAGCACACTCGGCTTGCGCCACGGTCCCATGGCGGCAATAGACGAAAAGACGCTGGTGTTGATCTTCCTTTCTGCTGATCCTTATGTACGCCAGTATGAAATGGATCTATTAAAAGAGATGTCTCAACGGCAACTGGGTCAACTACGAATTGCCATCGCCGATAAAGCCACACCTGAGCTAGCCGGTC
Organism: uncultured Clostridia bacterium; assembly: GCA_964390985.1. Lineage (GTDB taxonomy): Bacteria > Bacillota > Limnochordia > DTU080 > DTU080 > CAYMKM01. The sequence continues at coordinate 422 of CAYMKM010000177.1, forward strand.
TAGTTGATGAAGTTGTAGAACTAGCTCCCCAAGCTCCGGCTCTGCCTGATTTAGTGAAGGCACCAGCAGCTATAATTTTCCCGCAGCTATTAGCCCTCTTCCGTTCCCTGGCTGCAGGCTTTGCCCCCGATGCACCTAGCCCCGCTGGTGTTATTAACCGGGTAGTGCAAGGTGTAACCATTTACCCATTCTCAACACAGGAGGGATGAGAGTGCCCAAACACGTAATTTGCGACATTGATGGTTGTCTGATACCGCCACGTGGTGAAATGTGGGATTTTGCCGGGTTGGAGAAAATAGCACAACTAGTAAATTCCGGCCAGGTAAAATTGGCACTTTGTTCTGGACGGCCACCAGCGTTTCAGGAAGCTTTAGCCCGGCAATTAATGGTCTCATCGTATTGCATCTGTGAAAATGGTGCTATGCTAATGAACCCGCTGACAAAAGATACCATATTGAATCCGGCGGTATCAAAAGAGTATATGCAAATGCGCCCAGCCATTCTGGCAGAATTGCATAAATTGGTGGAAGGTACATCAGCAGTAATTGAGTTTGGCAAAGAAGTATTAATCAGCGTCAATCCGCCAGATAAAGCAGTTCTTCCCGAATTGTACGCCGCAGCCCAAGAAGTATTGCGAAAAGCGCCAGTTGAGTTGCTCAACTCCGGCCGCTCAGTAGAAGTTATTCCCAGCGGAGTTACAAAAGAGGCAGGCTTGGCCTTATGGGCTGAAGTCGAGAAGGTACCGGTGGAGTTTGTTACCTACATTGGCGATGCCGATAACGACCTTTCGGTATTGCAAGCCGCAGGTACTGCCGCAGCACCTGCAAATGCGACCCCGGCAGTGCGTAAAATTGCCAATTACATTTCACCTGGGTATATGGTGCAAGGAGTTATTGACATCATTCAACAAATTGCCGCTGGTACACTACCTGGTTTACGCTAATAAAAATGCGCCCTGTCCACCATTTATAAGCTGGGCAGGGCGCTCGTTATCCACTTCCTTCTTATGCTCTCCCATTCACGCCGAACAAGCGCATTTTCTCTACAACAACCTTCTTAATAGCCTCGCGCGCTGGCCCTAAACACTTGCGCGAATCGTGCAAATCGGGCTGCTGTTGCAGAACAGTACGTAACGTATCGGTGAAGGCCACTTGGAACTCGGTGCTCACATTTATTTTGCCACAACCGGCGGCAATGGCTTTTCTAACTATGGCATCGGGAGTGCCTGAACCGCCGTGTAATACTACAGGTATAGGAATGGCCTCCGCTACCGCTGTCACAATATCAATGCGTATATTCGGTATGCTCTTGTACATGCCATGAGCATTACCTACTGCCACAGCAATAGCATCAATACCCGTTTCATTATACAAACGTATGGCATCGGCTGGTGCAGCCACTAAAGCATCGGATTCATCGACTACATGGTCATCCTCAACGCCGCCAATGGCGCCCACCTCAGCCTCCACCGAAACTCCCATGCTATGCGCAACCTTTACTATCTGGCTGGTTTGCCGTATATTCTCCTCTAAAGTCAAGCGGGAGCCATCAAACATTACTGAGCTAAAACCAGCACGTAAACACTGCATAACAATTTCAAAACTGCTACCATGATCTAAGTGAAGCACCACTGGCACCGAGGCTTGTTTGGCTATTGTACGGCCAATAGCTGCGGCAAATGGAATACCCATATGCCGTAAGCCACCTCCGGTTACACCTAGTATTAACGGTGCTCTTTCGGCCTCAGCGGCTTCCCAGGCAGCCTGAGCAAATTCCAGCGTACTGAAATTAAACTGACCTACTGCGTATCCTTCATCCTTGGCCGCTTTAACCAATGCGGTCATGGGTACCAACGACATAATTCTTTTCCCCCTGTCTAGTAACAGCAATTCCAGGCTTTTTTCTGGATGTACGGGTCAATTTCCTGTATAAATAAGGATGTAATGACACCCGTTATGCAGAATTATTTATTGACAACTAATGCATAGGTAGTTCAGGCGAAAGGATGACAGGCTTTGTTATTTTGGGTAGTCGATGCAGGAGGCACTAAAACGCATGGTGTGCTAGCCAATGCGGAAGGGCGAATTTATGCCAACGAAACCGGTGGACCATGCAACCTTTCCATGTTAGGTGCGCAAGGATGCCAAGCGGCACTTAGCGATGTTCTCAACGCTGCTTGTAGCGCAGCTAAGGTTAAACCCGCCGATATTACGCACGCATTTTTAGCGTTGGGCGGTTTGGATACTGAAGGTGACCGTGCAGATTTAAGCGCTGTATTAGCAAATATATTCCACGGTACTAACACACGTTGGCAGCTAGAAAACGATGTGCTTGCTGCCCTTTACAGTGGTACCATGGGCGAACCGGGAGTTGTTTTGTTAGCTGGAACCGGCTCCATGGCCCTAGGTTTAGATGACCAAGGGAATGTACATCGCAGCGGTGGCTGGGGCCATTTAATTAGTGGCGACCCTGGCAGTGCATACGATGTTGGCCATGGCGTGCTAGTATACTTACTCAATCGCTATGATACGGGCGAAAAGCCCGATTTACTTGG
>CAYMKM010000178.1:0-2947 GCA_964390985.1 uncultured Clostridia bacterium
AATCACTCAATAGTTACTTGCCAAGTCAGCTTCACATCAGGCGAGAGCATACCTGCGACTGAGCAGTATTTCTCTTCCGATAAACGCACAGCATCTTCAATATGTTTACGTGACGCTTCCAAGTTATCACCAATGAAATGGTAATCCAATTCAATAGAAGTGAAAATGCGTGGATGTTCGTCGCGGCGAGTAGCATTCAAGCGTACCTCGAAGGTATCGTAGGCAATTCGCTTTTTTTGTAAAATCAGCACCACATCAATGGCACTACAGCCGCCTAACGACATTAGCATATATTCCAGTGGAGATGAAGCTGACCCATCACCACTTGTAGTATCCATTACTACAGCGTGATTTGAATCGGCATTGGCAATAAATCTCATGTTATTGATATGTCGCACTGTGGCTTGCATTCCAATAGCCTCCTTGAGTTTTTTCAACATCGCTTAGTATACCATTTTATAGGAGATGCTAATAGCACTGGAGGTGGTGCAGTTGCAAGAATACGTATTTGCCAACTTAAGTGATGAGGATCTTGATGATATAACCGTGCTGGAGCGTATTTTAGGTGATAGGCATGGGAAATCGGTGGTGTTGGTAGCGTACACAAAGCAAGGTGGGGCGGCTAGCGAAATACTAGAAGAGGATGAACTGGCCTCATTGCTGGATTGGCAAACAGGAATGCATAGTGTGGATATGGAACCAGTGTTGACGGGTGCGCGGGATTAGCCATACGGTTATTTACCCTTGTTTTTGCGAGCTAGGTGGCTAAATGTAGCATCATCGGTTTGCGCTAACCATTCTGTCAGCGCATTGGTGGGTTGGCCGTTAGCAGCGGCGGTTACTGCACCACTGTTCCGGCCCTTGCTGGCCTTACCGTCTGTGTCGGCTCCATGGGCCTTACTGGCCTCACTAGCCGCTTTAGCCGCTTCAGCTTCAGCAGCCTTTTGCGCGACTTCCTTAGCCGCTAGCTTTCGGCCCAAGTACTCCAAATGCTTGCGGGTCTCCTTTTCTAAGTGATCAGAGAGAAGGAGAGCAGCAGGTTGATCCAGCGCTATAGGGCCAAGAACATTATGGTTGCTTAACTTGGGCCGCTTTTTCCGCGGCTTTTGGGCTGCTGCGGGGCGCTTGGCATGCTTGTCCACTGAGTTTTGGGATTTGTGGCTTCTAGATTGTGAGCTTTGAGCCGTAGTTGATTCCTCGATTAACTTTTGCTCGACAAGCCAGTTATGGACATTGGCTGGTTGACCGGTGACAATAAAGACCTCCTGAATTAGGGAGCCATTGCGTGCCAAAAGCCTAAGACCGCTATCGGTAAAATGTTGCATCGTAATTTGTCGGGTACTAGTATGGCGAATGACTTTAATACGCCCAGGAGTGATGGCGGAAACCTCCGGATGCTGGGCAATAGCTTCCAACACCGGGAGCAAGCCATTGATGATACCGTGCATACGCTTGATTTTATTTACACGATAGCGGTGACGCATATTAATCTCCCAAGTAAAAGCTACCATTATTGTAACCTAACAAGATATTCATGCACAAACTAGAGCAGCGAGGGAGGATAGTAACCAGATGGTGCAGAAATTATTTTACAGCCTGTACCAAACTCTCGTTTGCTGGGCGTTATATGAAAAGGGGGGTGCCCGTTGACTAAACTCGTAACAAAAAATGGATCTTGGCATGAAGCGGCTGATGACTTGCGGGCAAAGCTATCCCGTTATGCGTCCAGACCACGCTTTAATGAGGAGTTTGAAGAGGCGTTTGCCTTCTTTTTCGGCGAAGGCCCCGATGAAATGCAAGATGATCTAGAGGCATCCGCTTTCAATCGCTTTATGGAATGGTTCATCTACGATTATCGGTTAAGTAATGGCCATCGGTTGATCGAGCTGTTCGCCATGGAGCATGCAATAAAGTTGAATTCAAGAGCACACCAATTACTGGGTGAATGGAGTAAATCGTGTTTCACTTTGTTGCAGATAAAACAGATTGGTAGCGAGAACATTATTGCCAACGATTTATTGCTAGGTGGCCAATTCACTTTGCGTTTCCCTTCAGCAAAGAGCGTTGAAGGGACGCTGGCGGTGGGCCATTTACTGGTTGGTCGTCCCATAAAAGTGGGCGATGTTTGGGAATTACCCGCCGGGGTCACGGTATTACCAGGTCATTTAACCGATCATGTTATCCAGCTAATTCGGGGCGAATATCGGCGTTACCACCGCAACCGTACCGGCAGTTGGCATGATTTTTTACACGATCAGGGTTTCGTGTTCAACGATCTTATAGAGACCCTGGCCGATTTGCTCAACGATGCTAATACGGCCGTTTCGGTACGCGTTATTTATAATGTGGTAGATATGTCAGCCTGCAAGCGTTGGTTAAATAAGCAACAAAGCGAGTCAGCGGCACAATCTGCTGCTATGATGGCTTTGACAGACTCTTTGCGTTTAGTGGGTAATCGCTTAGAAGTTCGCTGCACTTCCTTGGATGAAGTACCGTTTGCAAAAGAGGTTATCGCAGAAAAACTGGGCAAAGCCGTAAAGCATCGCTTGGATCTTATCAGTCAAGAAAAGAATCAACCGCCTTTCCGGTTTGACTTGGATTTATATGAACGACAAATAGTTGCAGCCAGCGAATTGGAAGCGGCAGATAACGACGAGGATGATGCGGGGCAAGATTCTTTTGTTCCCGTGTGTTTGCAGTCACCGCAGTGGCAAACATCAGAGCAGCGTTCTGTGGCGCACAAGGTAGCAAAGGTGTTAACGCAAACCGGCGCCAGCGAAGATCACATTGATAGCGCTATGTGGTTATGGAACGATTTTTGCACTAGTGAGCAGCCGCGCATTCGCACCGAGTCAGCCTGGGCGGCGGCCATACACTGTGTGCTAGGGCGAGTGGAAGGTTGGCATTTGCGTTATGCAGCGCTAGCCCGTGTGTATGGGGCCAAGGC
>CAYMKM010000179.1:0-2940 GCA_964390985.1 uncultured Clostridia bacterium
CCTTTACACGTTTGCGTCGTTGGCTACCAGCTATACCTTTTATGCGTAAGGGGAGCTCGGTATTTTCGTAAGCAGTGAGAGTAGGTAATAGGGCAAAAGATTGAAAGATGAAGTTCACTTCTTGCCGGCGCCATTGGGTAAGCGCTCGCTCGGATAGCTTGCTGATCTCTTTACCGCGAAAAAACACTTGACCTTTTGTGGGCTTGTCAAGACCACCTAATACGTTCAACAGCGTTGTTTTGCCCGAGCCTGAGCGGCCCATAATAACTATGAACTGGCCTTTATGAATAGTTAAGTTAACACCATGTAAGGCATAAACTAATTGACCACCTAAAGAAAAGACGCGCTCTACATTTTGGAGAATAGCAATTACTTCGTTGTCGCAATTTACTGCAGGGTGTTGGGCTATTGGTGAGGTTCCTAAATTCATAAAAGAGCCCCTTTTTGCCGCACATTCCCGGTATGTGTATATAAGTTAATTCCTTTTACAGGCGAAGTATCCTGCTTAATATGCAGGAATCACGGGTGTAACGGGCAAAATGAAATGCAATGAAATAAGTGGAGGGTCTAATTTGCGACTTATTAGCTTTGTCGGTGACGGACATCGCCGCTTAGGTAGTTTTTATGCGGATCGAATAATAGATTTACAGGCAGCGCACATTGCTGGGCAGGAGTTATTACAGGGAGCGTCTATCACAGGTGGAGCCCGCACTTTGGCTGAAGCACAGTTACCAGCAGATGCGCTTCAATTTATTGAGGTTGGAGCATCAGCTTTGGCTGTGGCAAAAGCTATACTGGCGAGTGCCTCTAGCTTACCGAAGGATCTAGCCACATCGGCGGGTGAGCCCGTATGGTACCAATCTAACCAGGTACAAATACTAGCGCCCATAACTAATCCGGGCAAAATAATATGTATTGGTTTAAATTATAAGGATCATGCCATTGAGACGAATATGGATATCCCGCAGAGCCCGGTTTTGTTCTCTAAGTTTGTCACAGCCATTATTGGCCCGAATCAACCTATTATCCACCCAGGTCCGCAAGTAACACAACGGTTGGATTATGAAGCTGAATTAGTGGTGGTGGTTGGTAAAACAGCGCGTAGTGTCACCGTTGAGCAGGCCATGGAGTATGTGTTTGGCTATACCATAATGAACGATATCAGCGCTCGTGATTTACAGATGCAAAGTGGTCAATGGTTAAAAGGTAAATCGTTAGATACATTTGCACCAATAGGGCCAGCAATAGTGAGCGTCGACGAGGTGCCAGATCCCCATAACTTGCGGATCAGCCTGAAACTAAATGGGAAATTGATGCAGGATTCAACTACAAAAAATCTAATATTCACCGTTCCGGTTCTTATTAGCTACATATCGAAGTTGATGACACTGTTGCCAGGCGATATTATTGCTACCGGCACGCCACCAGGTGTAGGCATGGCGCGCAAACCACCCGTTTACATGCAGCCTGGGGATGTGGTGAGTGCTGAGATTTCCGGGTTGGGTACACTAACCAATTCCATTATTTTGGAGGAGTTAAACTGAGAATCAAACTTCCCAATAAGCGCTTAACGCCTGCTCAGACGTTGGTTACTGGCTTTATGGCTGTCATAGCCATTGGTACTGTTTTGTTAACTTTGCCAGTATCTGCCGTTGGCGAGCGGCTCGATTTGGTTTCGGCTTTTTTTACCGCTACATCAGCGGTCTGCGTCACCGGCCTTGTAGTGATAGATACTGGTACTAGACTTACTGGCTTTGGCCAGTTAGTAGTTATTAGTTTGATTCAAATTGGCGGACTTGGTATTGCTACAATGAGCACTCTGGCAGCCATTATATTAGGTCGGCGTATTGCTTTACGCCGACGCCTGATAATGCAGGAAGCGCTTAATCAGGTGACTATGGCGGGCTTAGTCAGACTTACTCGTTATATTGCCAGTGTAACCTTACTGTTTGAGTTAGCGGGGGCAGCAATACTGGCCACGCACTGGCGATCATTGGTGGGCGGCGGGAGGGCAATATGGCTAGGCTTATTTCATTCAATTAGCGCCTTTAACAATGCTGGGTTCGATTTATTTGGTGAGTTTCGTTCGCTCACTCCATTTGTGGGAGATTTTGTGGTAAACGCGGTAATATCTTGTTTGATAATTGCGGGTGGGTTAGGCTTTATTGTGATAGCAGAGCTTACTTCCGGCGAAAGACGTCGGCTCAGCTTGCATACGCGCCTCGTTTTAGCTACTACAGCGGGGTTAATTCTAGCTGGTTTCCTGGGGATATTATGCTTGGAGTGGAATAACCCCAATACTTTAGGAAGTTTACCGGTACCCACCCGGTTTTTAGCCGCTTACTTTCAGAGTGTAACAGCGCGCACAGCAGGCTTTGCCTCAATACCTTTTAATGGTCTTCACCAGGCAACCTTACTGTTAGTTGCCATTTTAATGTTCATTGGTGCCTCACCTGGTGGTACCGGCGGTGGTATTAAAACAACCACCTTTGCTACATTGGTGGCCTACGTGTCAGCGATTGTACGTAAGAAGAACGACCCTGTCGTTTTTCACCGTCGTATTTCCATTGAATCAGCGCGCAAAGCCTTGGCTGTTATCAGTTTAGCACTGTTATCAGTTATTGTGGTGGTAATGCTACTTACGGTCATTGAAGGCGAGCGGTTCACCTTTTTACAGATCATGTTTGAAACAGTTTCCGCTTTTGGTACGGTGGGGTTATCTACTGGCATTACGCCTCTTTTATCTAATGCCGGGCGGGTTTTAATTGCAATCATGATGTTTATTGGTCGTGTTGGACCTTTCACCCTTACTGTTGCGATAACTACAACAGATCAGGGTAATGCTGTACGCTATGCAGAAGAGAAAGTTATTATTGGTTAAGTGTGTAGGCCACATTCTGTTTTTGTATGCCCCACCCAACGGCCAGCCCTTTCGTTAGT
>CAYMKM010000180.1:0-2939 GCA_964390985.1 uncultured Clostridia bacterium
TACATCGTATGATCGCATGCGCGATGAGCTCGATGTCGTAATGGATGAGCATCGTCTGCTTGGCTGCCCGCATCTGGCTATCGGCGGCATGCCACTTGCCTACCGCAACGGCGAAGGGTATCATCGCTTTGCTAAGGAAGCTTCCGAAGTTGCTCGGAGGGCTGCGGCGGCTGGCTTCACCTGGAGTTACCATAACCATAGCTTCGAGCTTGAAAAATTCGATGGTAAAACGGGCCTGTCCATTCTCTTTGACGAGAGTGATCCTAGTGTTTTCTTATCCGAGCTAGATACTTACTGGGTCCAACATGGCGGTGCTGACCCAGCCCAATGGATAAGTGACCTCAATGGCCGCATCAAATTGCTGCATCTAAAGGATATGGTTATTGGCCAAGGCAAACAACTAATGGCAGAAGTAGGCGAAGGTAACCTGAATTGGCCAGCTATCCTTGCCGCTGCCGCCAAATCTGGTGTGGAGTGGTATATTGTTGAGCAAGATGAATGCCAACGCGACCCGTTTGAGAGCTTGGCTATTAGCTTACGGAATTTACAAGCGATGGGGTTATCGTAAACTGCACGCTTTAACGCAATAAGAGGAAAGCACCAACTGCTAAGAGCGCCAGGCCTACACCTTGTCCCCAACAAAAAGGGTGTTGCTCTAAGCCAAAAAGGCCGAAGTGATCAATAATAGCGGCCGTAGCTACCTGGCCTACAATTATGGCTGTGGTAGCTGCGGCCACCCCTATTTGCGAGATAGCACTAACTACTGCGTAAATTATACCTACACCTAACAGGCCCCCCAGATATGTGTACCAAGGTGCAATACGGTACTCTGCTAAATTGCCAGTACGTAGACCTGCCAGCAATAGACCAGTTGTTACAATTACCCCTACCAACTGCACTATAAATGTGGCTTCAAGTAAACCTACCACTTTCCCCAAAGCAGTATTCAACGAGCCCTGAAATGCCATTAACAAACCGGCGACAGCGCCAATTACCAAAGCTATTAACTGTGTGGTCAACCTAGTACCTCCCTGGTTACGATCCTTCCTTGGGTAGTGTTGCCCACTTTACAGTTACATCATCACCTTGTTATAGCCACATTTCTGTCACGTTAAATATTTGTCCGTCAATGATTTGGGCTGTTTCCGGCTCCCATGTGCCACATAGTGTTGCATAACGACCAGGTTGACCAGCAATTGGCACAGGGAACGCACAGTAAAATGACGTCTCAGGCATTTGTGGTATTGTGCACCCCATCGGGTAATCAGGCGGACGAGTGCCCGTTAAAGTACCGCAAGTGCCGCCACCTGATAGTTCCATGTACCATGGTTGTGGGTTGTCTACATCAGGAGGATTCTCCCAGGCCTCTGGGGGTGTTGGCAAGGGTTCTGTTAAATTTAATAATACACCCCTGTTTTTAGCTGGATCTCCCATTGGACAAGCTACTGAGGTGTTTGTGCTAAAACACGGATCACTAATTGAATTATCGGCCATGCAACGAAAAGCACCAGCTCTTTGTGCTGCTAACGAGCCGGTCCAACAGCTACCAGATAACACTTCATCGGCGCGAAAACCAGTAGGTTCGTAAATTTTTATTACTGTACTCCATCCCGAACTCATCCACATACTCACTGCAACAACTGTCAACAGAATACCGAGTAATACAACTAACAATGTCCTTCGCCGTACGACTGTTATTCGGGTTGCACTCACTGTTTAACCCCCCTATGATACAGTCTTTCGTTCTACACGCTATGGTTAATGGAAGATATATATGTCGTTCTCAAACAATATCCTACCAAGAATATTATCCAGTGTACATTCGCTCACTGGATTTAGTGGGTTAACGCGAAAAAGCTCACCGCCATGTTATAGCAGGAGCATCATCGCCTTACGGGCTATACGCTAGCTTTTCTATTAATTGGCTTGAAGTTTTTCCGTTGGGAATAACAGAGCCTTCTCAAGCTGCCGAGTAGCCTTGCCTTGGACCAACTCGTTATATACCTCTAGAGTGCTTTGGGCAATTGCTGGCCAGCCGTATACGTTAATTGTTTTTCTTCGCCCTTCATCTGCCACTCGGCGAGCCTCGACCGGGTTATCCAAAACATACTCCAACGTACGAATTAACCCCCATAAATCTCCAGGGTAGACTTTCCAACCATTTATGCCGTGATCTACAATTTCGGCTAAACCACCAGTATCAGATACAATGGTAGGTACACCAGCGCCCATTGCCTCTAAGGCTACAATGCCAAATGGCTCATACAAACTTGGGAAAACCGACACTGTTGCCCGAGCCAGTATTGCATTGCGCCCTCGATCATCTACAAATCCGGGGAAAATAACGCGCTCGCTAATACCTAACTCCCGGGTCCTATGCTTTAGCTGATCTTGTAATGGGCCACGCCCGGCCATAACAAAATGAATGCCAGCCCGGTTTCGGCAAATATCACCTGCTGCTTCAATCAGCAACTCTACCCCTTTTTCTTTCACAAATCGTCCGAGAAAAGCTACCACTTTACCAGTATCCGGGAACGGTATTGGCGATAAACCATGGGTAGGTGTAAGTGTAGATACATCAATGCCATTGGGGATAACAGCAACTTGATCTGCCGGCAGTTTAAATACATCCGTCATCTCACTTCGCATAGCCTGGCTGCATACTATCACTTTTTCTGACGCTGAGATCAATTCACGCTCCCGCGCATCAATATTGCGTTGTGTCTCATTGTGTAACCCGTGATTTCTACCCTGCTCTGTAGCATGAATAGTGGCTAACAGCGGTACCCGATATCGATTAGCTAACATGCGAGAGGCTTCACCGACTAACCAATCATGCCCATGCACTAAATCACATGGCCACCGAAGCCATATCTGGCGGGCCAACTCGTAAATTTGTAGGTTTAATTGAAAAACCCAATCGAGAAAAGAATCGCCTG
>CAYMKM010000181.1:0-2842 GCA_964390985.1 uncultured Clostridia bacterium
GCTCAGTTACACACCGAATCGCTCTCTATTCTCCAACGCCTGCAAGCAGACGATATACCACTAGGTGTTATATCTAACTGGCCTAGTCGCTTGCGCGATGTCCTGCAGCGGTTACAATTGACCGATTACTTCCAGCACATTGTGATTAGCAGTGAAGTGGCCTGCGCCAAACCGGACCCTCACATTTTTCACATGGCCGCTGATGCTTTTGGTGTCGCTCCAGGCGAGTGTTTATATGTAGGCGATAACCTAGAGGCCGATGTAAAAGGTGCTACAGCTGCCCGCATGCCAGTGTATTGGGTACGCCGGTATCCTCAGCAGCAAAACCATGCCTACGCTGGCCCGCAAGGTGAAACACTGCACGGTTTGCTCCCCTTGGCGTTGGCCTCTGCTGGCTAAAAAAAGGACACAGAAGTATCGGTGATGAATCATTATATTGTACGGTAAGGAGGAATCGCCGACAGTGACCAACACGAAACTGTCCACTCCGCATCCCATTACCGAGGCCGTCGAGTGGTATAAGGCTCATTACGAATCATACGCCCGCTTAGCCGAGCGAGCGGCCAATCTCCTTGAAGAGGCTCTAGAGACAGCGGACATTCCTTATCATAGCGTGGTATGGCGCACCAAAACAGTCACCAGCTACAAACAAAAAGCGCTCACCCGTGGCTTTCTGCAACCTCGTTCGCAAATTAGCGATATGTCGGGCATCAGGGTGATCACCTTCGTCCAAAGCGATGCCGATGCCACCTGTCGGGTAATAGAACGCTTATTCCCCATTATACAAACAGAGCGCAAGGCAGCCGGCAGCAACGGCTTTGGCTACCGCTCCGTACACTACATGGCTCAACTACCCAGCGAACAGACCACACAACCAGCCTACGCAGACCTTAAAGGCATGCCCATTGAAATTCAGGTACGCACCTTGTTACAAAACGCTTGGGCGGAAATTGAGCACGACCGCAACTATAAGTTCGAGGGGACTCTGCCGCCCGAGCTACAGCGCCGCTTCTCTATGCTGGCAGCCGTGCTAGAGCTGGCCGACCGTGAATTTGAGGCCATAGCACTGGCTATTGATGAATACGTAGAATCCATTAAAGCTCAAGCCGCAAAGGGTAACCTTAATATCCCTATCAACACTACCGCCTTGCGGGAATACTTGCTCAGTAAATTCCCTGAACTGACGCCTTTACCACTTAGCCCTCGCTTTGCCACCCGCCGCGATGCGGAAGAAATTGTACGCGAGATGCTGGGCATGGGCATTGATACTCTATCGAAACTGGATGCTATTATACCGCCCGATTTTTCCGAGCGTGCCCGTGAACACCTGGAACTAACCACACCTTCGGGCATTATTCGCGATCTACTCATTATTCACGATGCCAACGCTTATTTCCGCGTCACACGCCGCCAACATTCGCAGCCTATTGGCCCCGATTCACTGGCACTATACTCTTCTTATGGGTTGGATGCCGAGTTAATTCGCCTGCAAGATGCGGCCACCACTCCTGAGGCCTTCTGGCGGGAAATGCGTGACGCTAAGTGAGTGGGTTTGAGCTAAGCTAAACACCGGTGGGCACCCTTTACATGGGCCGCCCACCGGAACTAGTTACCATAGTTTGGGAAACTTGAACGAACGGTAGTGACCAATAACCCAATTAATGGCGAACCAGTATAAGCACAGTAGGATGCGCCCGTTCCAACTGCGGAACTTTGGGCCTAGCTTTTCACCCTTACCATAGTAAATGTTCATACATATTGTCATGCTCGTGGCCCAAATTACCGGGAACGCCTCTTCTGTGCGCATCCATTGCATAAACGACTCCGTCATTATTATTTCCCACCAAATAGCGTATCTACAGCAGTTCTATATACATTTACAGTAGCGTTAACAACCGTTGTTAGGAAAGCTTTTGTGGCGTCAAAAGCTATGTCTCCGTCCATTATTATAGCGGTTGCAGTATGAAATCCACCTGTTACAGCGCCCCAGGCTGCACCCTTTGCCGCTTCTATCGCGGCCCCTTGTAATGTAGGATCCTCGGCCACCAGCGCATAGGTGACGACTGAACTAACAGCTCCGCTGATAGCACCAGTGATAATGGGGCCCCAGCCACCTTCTATGTCCTCTAACTCTTCTTGTGTTAGCAAAGTGCCATATGAACCAATGTCAGCCGCTAAAGCAGCCTTATTTACCGCTGGAGTAGGGTTGACATCAATAGCCGATGAAGCAAAAACAGCGCCGGATATTTGACTAACTAACAGTGCGCAGGTGAGCCAAGCAATGATCATTCTTTGCAAGCGTTTCATGGGTATCCCCCTTGCCCCTCACCGGCCGCTAGCAAGATAAAGCGTATCACAACCACCAAACTAGCGGCAAACTACAAAAAAGGCGAGGAGGCAAAAGGCGATGGCACGAACACAAAGCTAAAGCCATCGGCGTTCTTGCATTGCGTTAGTTTCCTCGGTTTTACTAACTTAACGGCACACCGTGCACACTGCCGTTGTGATTGCCCGGTTCGTTCGCCATGTGGGCCGACCATATTCTCTGCCGCTCCTGGGCGCTTAGTACATCGGATACCGCCATCGCTGTTGTCTCTACAATGTCGGCTACTTCATCGTTGATGGATAAAGCGTAAACAGGTTTGGCGGTGCCCATAAATGCGGTGCCCACGCAATCTACATTGCCTAACGCTTGCAGTAGGTTGCTGGCAATGCTAGCCGCATCCAGGTTGGGGAAGACCAACACGTTGGCCGGGCCAGTTAAGTCACTGAAGGGGTGTTCGGCTTCCAAACGGGCGTGATCTACGGCTAGGTCGGCTTGGATCTCGCCATCGCACACCAC
>CAYMKM010000182.1:0-2837 GCA_964390985.1 uncultured Clostridia bacterium
GCTGTTCTTTGATACCACAAAGCTGCAAAGGTCGGATCTTTGTAGCGGGCAGCGGCTAGACCGAATGACCAGGTGCACTCCAACTTAAAGCCAAAATTAGCGTTACCCACAATTGGGTGCCTTCCATCGCTAAAAGCATGGTAAATGGCTGCATCAAACATATTCTTTAACGACTTGCCATTTGCGGTGTAATTGTATAGGTCGTAACCATGACGGTAGGCTGCTTCTGCTAAATAGGTAAGGGCATTGCAGGTGTAGTGGTGGTAACTGATGGCTAGTTCCCACCATAAACCATCGGCGCGGATGCCATCTCTAATATGTGTAGTGAAGCTTTGTGGGCCAGTGAGCACTTCTTCAATCCACTTTTCATCGTTAAGTACAAAGGCGACAGCGCCAATGCCAGCGTTATGCCAAGCTTGCCAGTTGGAGAGGCCCTTGGGGTAACGGGCTATCACTTTGATAGACTCTAATAGGAAATCTCGTTCAATAGCCAGCCGCTCGGCGTCGGATAACAAAGGGGTATCCGCCAGCAAATCGTAAGCCCAGGCGGCATCAATAATCCAGTGTGCTTCGTTCAAAGTTTGCGGGGTAACCCGTCCATCGTAAGCACCGGTTAACGGGTACTGTTTGTACTGACGAGCGTAGGCAACCAATATGTTGCAGGCTGCCTTAGCCATTTTTTCGTCTCCGGTAAAGGCGTAGCCTAAGGCGGCGTTACGGGCATGTGTGATCGTGTTGGTGTGACCGTTCAAATCGCCTTTGCGCGGTAGGGTAAACGATCCACTACCATATATGCTTACAGCCATTCTGGCGGGGACTTCTATTTGATTTTGTATTAGAAACCGCAGGCCGATGTTCTCTTCAGCAGCTTTTTTCAGATCGGCAATTTCCTCTGCGGTAATGAATAGCGAGGGCCGAGTACCCTTAGCCAAGTTGATTGGCGAAGGAGGTATGTAAAGTTTCAAAAGGGCTACAACGGGTGTTGATGCCACTTGTTGGGAATCGATAAGGGTTAAACGGTAACGCACTTGGTTAAGATTCACTCCGGCCGGAAGTTCTTTATCAGCATATTCCGATAATGGAACTGATAATAAAGCGAGTTCTTCCCATTTTGTGTTAGTGTTAATGCTCCGCTCTAGGCGAAGCTGGCTAGGCTTGGCATCGCCTAAATCCCAACTTAGCTGGATATTACCTTCGGCATCTTCTTTGGCTTGAAAGGATTTAGCGCTCATGATAACGCTAGCTATCGGTTTTACCGTTAGCGGGGCAGAGCCCTGCAGATCCGTCTGCAGGGCAATGTCGTCCACTTCCACTTGTACTATTTCAATATCATCAAACCATACAGAGCCATTAGATGAATCCAAGAATGGCTCCACAAGTAAGACGGTGGTCCCTTCGGGCAATAATACGGTCTCTTCGAAAAGCATCCAATCATTAGTACCTTCGAGTTGACCAAGTATGAGTGCGTCACGGGTCAATTCATTTTTAGCGTTGCGAAACTGAATGCGTAGTTGCGCTTTAGGATTTTTAACATCTTCGGTTTTTATCCAAAAGCTAATGCGGTAGGTACGGCCGGGTTCTACTGTAACCCGCTGGCCAACCGTGCCACGGTCATCAGATTTAAACCCAGTGATGCGCAAAGCGGCTTTGCCACTATAAAAAATGGTAGTATCTGCCACTATATCTGGGTTGCCTCTAGGCTTCCAAGGACCCCAACTAGTAAGTTCATTTTCAAAACCAGGGTTAGCTACAACGTTCTTAGCAGCTAGAGCGGGGAAACTACAAACCACTATAGCTAATACCATCAACAACAATATCAGATGATAACGTACACTACTTGCCTGCCGACTCATGGTGGTATCTCCTTTCCGCATATCTAGTTACATATACTTATTGGCTTTTAGCAGGGGAGATCCTTCTTGTTTTGGCAAAGTAATGCTGTGTTGTTGCAAAGGAAATGCCTTGGTAATGTGCAAATGTGGCGCAAAATTGCACATGGTGTTGTAGGTGGGTGGGGCAGAGTGTGACATTTTTTTGAAACCACCATAGCTACGGGTGAGTATCTAACCAGCAATGTGCCAACCCCCCTGCTCAAGGAGGTATACCACTCTAGTTCAACCCTTGGCTGAACCTGGTTTCATGAAAATCTACCAAAGCTGGAAGCAACAAGCGCCCAATGAAAATGTAGCGTTTGGCGCAGATGTTTTTACAGCACCAACTCCTGACGGAACCCGTTTACAAGTTGTTTTTATAGCCGGGTATAAAACGTGCCAAAGACGTTTGGCGTCTGTGTACCTCAGGGCATGAATGCAATAGGCGTTCGTTCGAACGCCCTGCTCTAGGCGCTAACCCCCGTAATGGCAGCGCCATTTCGCCCTCCCCATGCTCGGTTAGATACTGTCTGAGAAAGTAGGTTGGTACAACATTTACACCTAGGCGAAGTGGCGGTAGGGGTCTTTCGACTTACGGATATAACCGCCGTAGCAGCCCGGCAGATGGCAAGTTGTAACACTGTTCGAAACCATTTGCGCCCCAACGTGCATCTAGTGCACACAAATATCCTTAACCCGCAAGTGGAAAAACTCAGATGTACTAACTAAAAGCAAGGGCCTGTGCAACAGGGGTTTAACCTTTACCCTTACTTTTAGAAGTACATCTGAGACAATAAATAAAAGGGTTACGTGATGATCGGGTACCTCTGCCTATTCTTTAACTGGTGCCCTGCGGATTAATAGAAATACTAAGCCACCAAGCAGTATTGTAAATAAGAGTAGGTTTCGCACAGCAACATAGGAGTTTAAATTATTTATGCTCCAAAACTTGATGAAAAACTGACC
>CAYMKM010000183.1:0-2814 GCA_964390985.1 uncultured Clostridia bacterium
CCTACATATACCGTTGTATCAGGTTGCCAATTTAGCCGTTCCAATGCTGTAAGCACTCAACTACCCCTTGCGATGAATCTGCCAGGGTGAAATCGAAGTCGTAGAGGATTACCTGATATTTAACACTCACTCTGCTCATCCTTTGCAGTCAAAAAAGAATATTTCTATACAGCGTGTAAAATCCGTTTGCCGTATTCTGCCAAGTAAACGTTCTTGCCACCCATTCTTCTGCCTCTCTTCCATATTGCTGTGTCATCTCCTGGTTTGAGGTAAAACATTGAATTGCTTCAGCTATAGCTACCGGATCTTTATATTTTTCAACAAGTAAACCGGTTTTACCGGACTTTACGCACTCCCTTATGCCAGAATGACCGCTGGCCACTACTGGTAACCCGGTAGAGGCACCTTCTAAAATAACTAAAGGCAGACCCTCAGGTTTTTGCGAAGGGCATACTTGAAGATCCGCGGCAAGATAATAATAAGCCAAGGTGGTTTGCGGCACAAACCCGGTAAAATGAATCGGTAATCCATGTGATAAGTTGCGTAGCTTAAATTCGTATTTACTTGGACGGCCAAACCTGCCGCCAATAACCCATAGACTCACCTTAATGCCTTTGCTGTTAAGTATACGCACGGCCTTAATGAGGCGGTCAATACCCTTTCGAGCTACAACGCGACCCACATAAACTAAGGCGTATTTATCTTGCAGACCTAAAAACCCACGCGCTACCTCCCGGTTTATAGCACCTGTAGCAGTGAATCGACTGGGGAATAACGACTGATTAACTCCAGCATAAATACAGGTGGTTATATCGGCTACGCTCGGAAATCTAACTAATAAACGTGATTGTACAGCATGGCTAACAGTGTTAATAACAGCCGCATGCTCTAGGGCCTTTTTAGCTTGTTTATGTGCGATAAGTCGCGGATGAAGGAAGTTCATGGAATGCATGTTCAAAACCAAAGGCATTCG
Source organism: uncultured Clostridia bacterium (assembly GCA_964390985.1). Classification (GTDB taxonomy): domain Bacteria; phylum Bacillota; class Limnochordia; order DTU080; family DTU080; genus CAYMKM01. Next base: position 974 of record CAYMKM010000183.1, read on the forward strand.
CCGAAAGGCTGAGCTAAGACAGGGTAGGAATTTGGGTCGGTTATCGATTTGCACTAAATCAGGTTGCATCTTCTTGATGATGGGAATGGCCCGTCTAATGTATTCAACCGACGAGTGATGGCCTTTAATCGTGTAGTAATTTACTCCGGGTATGTGTTCATTAGATGGCGGTGATGATCGTGAAATAATAGTAAGCTCCACATATTCCTTTAGGTACCTTGATAGTTCATGCAAATAAATTTGCACTGATCCGCCTTGAACCGGTGGTATAGGAAGGTTTTCAGGCGATATTAATACCACTTTCATTGGGGTATCCGCAGGGTCTTAGCCACAGCATATGATAAATGGGTGCTGATAGCTGGCGCAGGTGTATCTGACTGTAGTAAATACTTAGCATATGCAATAGGGTTTTTATATAGCTGGCGAAAGGCGGTATAATCGCCGGCTTCAAAAAACGAATAACGTTGATCCCGCCGGTTAGCCTCAATTAACCATGGCTTGCCCGATTCGTCCAATCCTATGTCTAGGCCCAAGTCTGCTACATAGGGGTAATGCTTGCTAATAGCCTCCCCTACCGCAAATGCTAATTTTTCCACGCGTTCGTAAAGATCCGCCCCTGATACACCTGGAATGCTTACAGCTAAAACTTTAGCCCCTTTATATGCCGTACCCCCGCGCGCCAAGTTAGTTAAGAAAGGCGTACGCCCAGCGCGTTTAGCAACCATACCAGAAACAACCCACCGACCATTAGCACCGCGCTGTAAAGGAACACGCAGGTCATACCGATTATTGTTGAATTTCGCCAGCGGAATCCCCTGCTGTATGATATAGCCGCTACGCCTGTTCCGTAATACCCGTTTCCAAGCGTTTTCTAGCGAGGTTACTATCTTACGCGTAGTTGTTTCATAGCAAATTCGGCCATCATTCAACTGATGCACCCGTACTATACCTATACCAACGGTACCATTGATCGGCTTAATAAATATTTCGCCATAGCTATGCAACATGCTTTGAAACTTATGATATGCCTGCGGTGTAAGCAGGCAAGTATCTGGCATGTGTTCTTGCACCATGGGTTCTTGGCTAAGTATGTTAAACAGGTTCCATTTACCTAGATAACAAAAAGAATTAAACACCCTTGTTCCTTGCGCCATTAACCAACGAACCGTATTTTTGGCTGCTACATTATCGCCATATAGGGCGCGTTTATGTACAACTTTGGGTAAACCAACAACTACTTGTTTATAATACTTGCCCTCATTTTGCGGAGTATAACCATGAATATGTCGATCGCGTTTATGAACGCCATCGATATCGAAGACAACCAGCTCGACCCCGAGTTCCCGGGCAGCCAGTACGTAAAGATCAACCTTTTCGAAGGTTTTCTTGTCTGCTAATACTGCTCGCAGCATATTTGTATTTAGCAGCAACCCTACCCGATCCATCGATTAGCCTTCTTTCTGTTTACTCTAGATTATGCAAAGCGGACCCATATAGGTCCGCTCCGTTAGCTATTCATTCAATTACGCCGCCAATGAGGTTTATAAAGAATTGGTGTACTGTAGCATTTGCTGAGGAGTAACAGATTCACCATCCCGTATAACCCTCATGTTATCCGTTGAAATATCATCAATAATGACAAGGCGGTTGTCAACCAGGCCACACTCAAATTTCATGTCCAAAAGCTCAAGACCCTTGGCCTGCAAGTCATCTCGAATAATTACAGCTGCCTTTTTTACTAGCTCCTTGGCCTCTTTAACCTGATCTAACGGCATAATTCTAAGCACATCCAAGGTTTCGTCGAGGATAAGAGGGTCACCGCGTTGATCGTCCTTTAGGGT
>CAYMKM010000184.1:0-2749 GCA_964390985.1 uncultured Clostridia bacterium
GTGTGCTGTGTCAAGACCTTTCGAAACTAAATCGCGATAGATAGCCTGACAAATGCTTGGGTCCCACTCGTATTTCTTTTCACCGGACAGAAGAGTCCTTTTACCCGTTGCCGTATTGGCTGGTCGGGAACAAAGAGTTCCGTCGGGTTCCGCGGTTTCTCGGGTTTACCTGGTATGATGAGTTGCTGTTGGCGATGGCCGGATCGGTCATGCATTTTTTGCTTGACAAGCTCGACACCAGCGCGGACAACATCTTCTAAACCTGCAAGGCGATGGTGTGGCGTGACACCCTGCAAGCTTTGGTGTGGCCACATGTAGTTGTGTTCGTAGATGCACTGCGCAATGCCGCTTAGTACCTGCTCGATCGATTTATCTGTGGATAAAGCGCTATCGATCGCCTGTTGTAGGTCACTGTTGACGCGCTCTAGCTTACCGTTGTAGCTGGGAGTGTAGAAAGGGTTTGACCAGAGCGTAACTCCGTTTTCGTCCAACCATTTCTTGAATTGCTTTCGAAACTGAGGCCCGTTATCGGCTTTGAGTAGCTTCGGTGTACAGCCGTGGCGTAGCATAGTTTCCTTCAGTGTTGCTTCTACGAAGCTGGTTGTAGGGTTAGTGGTGGCATTCCAATTGAGAATGAACCTGGTATAGTCATCTTGTACAACCATAACGTATACTTTTTGCTTTTGCCATTTAAATTCCATGAAGTCTACAGCCCAAGCTTCATGCGGATTAACGAACTCATAACGCTGGTAAAGCGGCACTTGCACACCACCGCAATGCTCACGAATACCCTTTTTGATGCGATTAATGGTGGCAGGACTTACATAGGTAAAGCCATTGATTGCTAGGAAAGTGCTTAACTTTAGGCCACCACGTTCAGGGTACTTAAGGCACATGCCCATAACTTCTGTGGCAATCTCTAGCGGTGTTTTATTGGGTTGATGCTTAGGAACCGGGTGCCGGTCTTCTAATCGGTTCTCATGAGCGCGGTGGATCCATCCAGTGAGCGTGGATCGCCCCAACTCCAACGTATTCATAAACTCCTCTGTGCTTATACCCTCTGGTGGAGGGAAGTGACTTATGACCCATTCTTTTTCTGCGGCCGTGTAGCGGGCTTTTTTTTTGTATCCTCAACTGCTTTCTGCAGGTCTTCACCAGTGATCTGGCTTATTCGGAATTTTATCCAGTCTTGCTCTAGTGTTTTGAGATAGACCTGCTTACGTAGCTCTCGGACCTCTTTTTCAAGCGCTTGGCGTTGATGTTCAACCGCTTCCAATTGCTCGCGGGCCGCCGGATCGGCAATGTAACCAGCTGGCTTTGGTCCTGGTTTCTCCCCCCGAAGGGCGGCGAGAGCGGCTGCTTCGACTTGCCGTTCCCATTCATAAAACGTCTCTCTGCTGATGCCATACTTAGCACATACAGTGCTTATGTTACGGGGCTTGTTACGGCCTTCACGAATAATTTGCCATTTCTTTTCAGGAGTGAACTCCACGTCTCTCACCTCTGCCCATCGTTTCCGCACAGATGGACGAGAGCCCTTTACGTTTCTGACGGTAATAAGCTATCTTTTAATGGTGCCAGATCCGGCCATGTGTAATAATGGTGTCCAGCTAAGTAGACCTTCACTTGTCCGTCGGGGGTCTGTTCTAGCCTTATTGGTTGGCCATTCAAACGACCTACCAGGTAAAAGTTATTGGGGTCAGTGTGTGGGTGTACCATTTGGCGGTTTACTTCGTCGGCGACACCAAAGTAGCGGTCTGCCGGTACAAGGTAGCCAATACCCATGTGCACACGCTCGTAGTTGTAGTAACGCACATATTCGGTTATGGCCTTCTGCGCAGCTTCCACAGTCTCGAACTGCACTTGCCGCATTAATTCACGCTGAATATTGCGATGCCAACTTTCGATTTTGCCGTTTGTTTGCGGTGATTGGGGCTTAGTCAATAGATGCTCCACATGCAGGTTGGTCAGGAGTTCTTCGAAATGCACCATGCCTTGCCAGGCATGAAACTGACCACCACGATCAGTCATTACTTGGTTAGGTAGCCCATGCGTCTCAACCGCGGCTTTGAATACATCTATGACGTTTTTTGCTTCCGCCGTGGTAACCACGGAGTGAGCCACAATGAAACGGCTGTAGTCATCAAGGGCCGAGATGAGGTAGAGTCTGCCGGTGTTTCGAAGCCGATAAACCATAATATCCATTTGCCAGAGATCATTGGGCCCCTGCCGCTCAAAACGCCGACTACCCTTTGGTTCAGCTTCATAGGGCGGCCGTTCATCTGCAAGCCCATGCTTGATGAGTAGCTTTTGTACCTGTCGTGGGGTAACTTGCATGCCATAGTCACGCCATACTTGCTTGCATAGCTTTACCACACCGTAATATGGGTGCTGGCGTTTCAGTTCCAATACATGCTGTAGTGCATCATTAGCTGCATCGGTTACCGATGCAGCTAATGATGCGGCCTTTGTGGTGCTAGCCTCTTGCTTTGTTGCCGCTTCCGCCAACTCGTGCTTCCACTTGTAGTACGTTGCATTGCTGATGCCCTGTGCTTTACAGGCAGCTTTAACGGCTAAAGGTGACTTGCTGATAAGCTCAACGATCCTACGGCGTTCTTCCAGGTTCTTTTGCTGCATACCACGTGCTCCTTGGTTGGTGGTACAGAGCAAATCAGTTGACGATAGGCTCCAGTATTTGTGTCAACCTATCTTTCTCTTGCTCTGTTCGACTTCACCCTACCATGGCACA
>CAYMKM010000185.1:0-2748 GCA_964390985.1 uncultured Clostridia bacterium
TGTCCTGTCAATACATTACTATTGCTTTGATATGTTGGCAACAACGCCAATAACATCGTATGAGCCATTAGAAATATTACCAGCATCAAAGCAGGTTGTATAATCGGCATCACCGCTGTAGCCAAAATGCACAGCACGTAAAAAGTGATTTGCCCATAAAGGACTTGGTCAAGCATGGTGATACCCACAGCACATACGAGTATTGCAAGTACGAAGGCTATTTCAGCTATCCAAAACATCCGGTAGTTCGGTATTCGTTTTAACATTACCGTAAATATTAGATAATAGACTATCATATGGATGACGATTACCCAGTAGAGCGCCTGGTAACTCTTTGCTAGCATCGTCGGTTGACCAATACTGCATACGCCCAACGCCAAAAGAATGAGCTGCATGAACCCAATAAAGGCTGTTGTTATACGGCCCCTATTTAAATTAATATGAAAATTTTTCGTATAAAATGCCTGGTAATGCTCCGGTGGTACAATAACAAGAAGCCACTCTAGTTGCCTAATAACAAGGGACGTATATTTCCCTATTCTTTTCATGCTTCGCTTCCCAAACCGTATTTAAGTTGGTTCTACTTTCATCTTATTTTGAACGATCCCTTCTCCAATGCTTCGGGTGTACCATGGACCAGCGCATACGTTACCGTAACTGGTGATCTTCCAGCAGACCTACTATCTAACATCGCTTCAGAGCAACGAGCAAAGGTTGTTTATGAATACCTTTACCGTCAAATTGAAGATAAACACGTCCGCCAGATGATAGATTTTCTGCTTAATCGGGAAGAAGCGCATAATACAATGTTCCGCGAGGCATTCAATAGAATCCAAGATAGCGGTTCTAATCGAGATTGGGGCGTAGATGAGGATGCCCGGTTGTACTTCGATTTATCCAAACCAGGCGCACAACAATTCTCGGTTAGTGATCCCCAGCCGCCAGCATTTACTACACCAAATCAGCCGCAATAAACACGAGCTACTACAAGTGATGTATAACGCCCCTACCGTGACTCAATGGTAGGGGTGTTCTACTGCAATAACCTTAATGCGGTTAATACATCGTCGGCCACATAGTAAAGTGGGGATAAGGGCTGGCTACCAGCAGTTAGTTCATTTATTTTGGCGGTTGCAGCAATCGGGCCTTTAGGTGTAAGAGCAATAAACCTAATTTCATCATAACCAAGAGTCGTATCCTCCCAATTGGCTACCAACAATTTGCGCTGGCGTTGCGCTTCAGCAACGAGGCGCTTTGACGCTGCAGCACATGTTCATCTTGGCCCGCTCCAATAATGCCTCCCCCTCCCGTCATATACATGCTGGTAGTACCATCAGCCAGCGAAATAATTGTTGTGACATTATTGTTACCTCTACCTATATCCACCAAAACACCATAAACCTCATCTTTTTCATGATCAATACCAGCTTCTTCTGCTGTCAGTGATAACGCTAGGTTACGCATAGCAGTATAGATCTCTAAAGCATTACCTGATGTAGTAGATGATGAAAAAATAAACCGAACCGCTACCGCAAGGATGATGATTATGAATACCGTGTAAATATACTTCATAGCAAACCCTCCACAGAAGCCTTTTCCCATACTCATCTTCATTTTGTTCTCGATAATGTTACTTTCCTGCACATGCAGGCAATTATCTTCATCACAGTATAACGCCCCTACCGTGACTCAATGGTAGGGGCGTTGGCCATAGCAAATTCTATTATGGGAACTATCTGGGTTCCTTTGCTATGCGACGTTGCTGCCAGCGTTCCCGCCAAATTGGGTACCAATGAAGCAGCACAGCGCCATACCCTAACACAGTAATAATCAGCAGAATCAGCCAGCCAATCACTGGCACACATAACAGTGCCAGCAAAGCTAGCATACCTAGCGCGCCTTCTCGGTATATGGTACTAATCCAGGTGACTGATAGCAGTTGTTTCATTTTACGCCCTAAAAAGACACTCTGGCTGGCAAAGCCCACCACCAATGCCAACAAAAACACCGCACACAAAACGGGAAGCAATGGTATGCCAATAATAGTGATGGCTAAGAGCAAAGCTATCAATGGCAGTAATAACAATCCAATAAAACCAGTTAGTAATGCGCGTCCTGGTTCTTGTTCAGCCGTATTGGCCGCTTCTTCGGTAGTACGCGAGAAGAAGATTAGGCACAATGCCAATATGCTCGTGGCACCAAGTAGAAAGCCCACACATAGCAGAAACGAAGAAAAAATACGTTCTGGCAATGTCCTCCTGGGCACTGGTATATAAATAGGCGGGTTGGTTAAAGGCAGAACCCGCCTCTCAATAATCATAGGCCGTTGTAAAGAGTAACTATATTGACTATCATCTAACGATGATGTATCGCCAATAGCTTGATAAGAAGCCGCCGGATCAATAATGAGCCTACCCCCTAAATGCACAATACTGCCTCCTACAACAGCTTTGGGGCCCAGTGTTATGTCCTTGCCAACTACATTACCAATGACCCGCCCATTAATATGCACTGACCCCGCGGGAGCAACATAAACACTGCCGCCAACTTTACCACCTTCACGCAACTCTACACTTGCCGCTTGTACAGAGCGCAACACATGCCCCTCAATTATCACCGCTACATCAGGTTGGGTTATAGATTGTATACGTTGACCAGACGCCACCAGCACTGTGGGAGTCTTTGTCTCCTCCGCCGCACTACTAGCGGCATCAACCGCATCGTCCGCCGTAGTAGTGGCTGCCAGCA
>CAYMKM010000186.1:0-2729 GCA_964390985.1 uncultured Clostridia bacterium
CCTTATTCATCAAAGTGTTGCCCTCTAAAGATAACCTCACCAATCTGTGTATCAGTAGCCTGCTTACCCTCAGCTAAATTGAGGCGGAACCAGTTATAAACCTGCCCTGTTGGCAATGTACCCGTCAGAGTCAAACAGAACCAACCCTGCTCATTGGCATCGCTAGCTTGCACACTGTAGGGTAATTGCTCCCATGCTTCGTCATCGGCAGATGCCCATAAGGTCAAACCTTCAGGAGTAGCAGCTTTTGCATAAACCTTCACCTGAAATTGCTGTACATGACTCAGCTTCCACGTAAGGTACTCATCTGTAGTGCTAGCACGTACCCGACGACTGTCATCATCGTAAAACGCGGCAGGATCGTCAGTTGCATACGTCCAGCCAGAGGAAGTATCGCTGGTCAAGTCTTTATCTAGTAAGCCAAACCAACCGGAGTCTGCCGGTGCCTCCAGGGAATCGTCAAAGTCCCACCAGTTATCAATTTGCATTATAACTGTTTGTTCCAGTGGCGCGTCCAGATTACCGCTGATTTTTATTGATATACTATGTGTGCCATCGTTTAGCTTTAATGTATCAATAACAACTTCGCCTGGTGCGGGTAACTTGTCACCAGAATAAAGCAGATTGTCACTATCTAACCAAATTTCTACCTGACTAACAATGAACTCTTTCCCAAAGGATTTATCCATTTGCACTGGCATAACTTCAATGGCCAAGTCACCTCGGTACGGTTTCCCCGATAGCGCAGACGGATTAACAAACCCATACTCTATTTTCCCGCCCTTGGCTAGAGCGTATATGGCAGTTGAACCTTCTTCATATATATACGGGCTCGGTGAAGCGTACACTTCAATCAAATGCTTATTCGGACCGTACACGTTATCGTATACATTGGAATTCCCACCACGGAAATAACGGAACTGAACACCCATATTTTGATTGGGGCTTTTAAACCAATTGTGGTGTACCTCCAGGCCAACAGTGGGTATACCCCGGACTCTAATGGCCGCGTAGTTGATGATTTCAAAAGTGTTATGGTGAATATTTATAAATTCACCCGCCATCAGCAGCTCCTCAGGCGTACACGGAATGCTTTGATTGGGGCAAAAGTCGGTACCGCCGTGCATATCGAAAGCGTGGCTGATGGCAATACCCTTTACTAAATTATAACGAGCTTCGTAACTAGTACCAGCATGTCCTGTACCTGCTATAGCGTGCCGGTAGTGATCAAAAATATTAGCCTCAATTAAAGCCACTGCCGACTTAAGCACTACGGGATAGCCTAATCCGGGTCGTTTAATGTGGTGAAGGTAACTATGGTGTATATACAGATCACGACTACCTGTACTGGCTATACCAGCGTAACTCCAATTGTATACTTCGCAGTTATCTATCTCTACGTTATTGGCCAATACATTAATGGCAACTGAATCGGGTACTTCCGGGCTAGGTCCTTGCAGACGAATCCCTGTTATACGGACGTTATTGCCAATAACACGTATAAAGGCCGGGTAGGTTTTATGCTGATTAGTATAAATCAACGGGCCGGGGCTACCCTGGTACCCTCTGTTACCGGCGATAGTGATGCCAGCGCGAATATCGATATTCTGGTAACCAGTTAAGTTTATTTCCGCCTGTGGGTCAATATAAATAACCTCTCCCGCCTTGGCGCGGGCTAGAGCGTTAAGTAACTCCTCTTTATTGGTTACCGTGTAATCACCACTAAGAATCAGTTGGCTATACCCTTCGCCGCCACCAATGGGCTCTCCGGTGGGGTTAGCATCAGCGCCATATATCTCGGCTGGTGTTTGCGCAGTAGCAACCAAGCTTCCTACCGCTAGTACCAGGCTCAATGCGCATATCAACCATATTGATTTTGCCCTTTTCACCTAGTTTGCGACCTCCTACTCATCGGTTTGTAACCCAGAAAAGTAAGCCTCTCCTATTTGTGTATCAGCGGGGTCTGTGCCCCCAGCTAATGTGAGGCGGAACCAACGCACATCCTGCGTCAATGGAATTGATCCGGAAAGCTGCAACTGGTACCAGCCTTGTTCATTGAGACTACTGGCTTGCACCCGGTAGGGTGTTTGTTCCCATGTTTCGCCATCGACAGATACCCACAGAGTAAGCCCATCAGCTGAAGCCGTCCGCGCATAAACCGTCACCGTAAACTGATGCAACTGCGCCAAATCCCATATTAGGTACTCTTCTGTTGCATCTGTGCGCACTCGACGACTGTCATCATCGTAAAAAGCTGCTGAGTCATCAGTAGCATACGTCCAGCCAGAGGAGGTATCGCTGGTCCGAGAGTTATCTATTACACCAAACCAACCCGATTCTGTAGGTGCCTGGAAACTATCTTCCATCTCCCACCAATTATCGACCTGGAAATATACCTTTTGTTCCAGTGGCAATTCCAAATTACCGTTGATCTTCAATGATAACTCGTGCATACCATCGCTTAGCTGCATTGTATCCACAACCACTTCACCCGCAGCTGGTAGCTCTTTGCCCGAGTAAAGGAGAGTGTCGTTATCAAGTCTGATCTCTACCTGATCAATAGCGAATGTTATCTCAAAAACCTCATCTATTTCTACAGGTAGCAACTCAATAGCAAAGCTACCCCGGTAGGGTTTTGCTGATTGAGATACGGGAGTGACGAACCCATACTTTATTTTTCCGACATTAGCCAATGCGTAAACTACAGATGATCCTTCTTCATACACATA
>CAYMKM010000187.1:0-2687 GCA_964390985.1 uncultured Clostridia bacterium
AATGATAACTAACGGCCGACCTGCTTGTACCACTTTTTCCAGTATGGGTAGCAAGTCATGAATGTTGGAGATTTTCTTCTCGTAAATAAGAATTAGGGGATCCTCTAGAATAGCTTCCATGGATTCGGTGTTGGTAACGAAGTATGGGGATATGTAGCCCTTATCGAACTCCATACCTTCTACAACCTCAACAGTGGTAGTGGTGCCTTTAGCCTCTTCCACTGTTATAACGCCGTCTTTACCGACCTTCTCAATGGCTTCGGCTACTAGTTCGCCAATTTCCGAGTCATTACCAGCTATTGCAGCTACATGGGCAATATCATTGCGGCCTTCCACAGTAATAGCGAGCTTTTTCATCTCTTCTACTGCTGTTTCAACAGCCTTATCAATGCCCTTCTTTAAAAGCATTGGGTTGGCGCCAGCGGCCACGTTCTTCAGGCCTTCCAGGACAATGGCCTGTGCCAAAACGGTAGCTGTGGTAGTACCGTCACCAGCAACATCGTTAGTTTTGCTGGCCACCTCTTTGCAAAGCTGAGCGCCTGTGTTTTCATTAGGATCTGTTAGCTCAATTTCTTTAGCTACGGTCACGCCATCTTTTGTAATGGTCGGTGAACCATATTTTTTCTCTAATACTACATTGCGGCCTTTGGGGCCAAGGGTCACTTTAACCGCGTTGGCTACTGTGTTTACGCCTGCTTCAAGAGCTTTGCGAGCCTCTGCGTCAAAGATGAGTTGCTTAGCAGCCATGTTGTTCACTCCTTCTTAAGTGCTTATGATCACTCAACAATAGCCAGAATATCGGTATCGCGTAGGATGATATACTCTTGGCCTTCTACTTTCACTTCGGTTCCACCATACTTGGCGAAAATAACGCGATCGCCGGATTTAACTTCTAGGGATACGCGTTCGCCGTTATCCAGCAGTTTACCGCTTCCTACGGCAATTACCTCTCCTTGCTGAGGTTTCTCTTTGGCAGTGTCGGGTAGAACAATGCCTCCAGCTGTCCGTTCTTCCTGCTCAATAGCTTTTACAATTACTCGATCTCCCAATGGCTTTAATGACAAGGTAGTTCCCCCCTTATGTATTACACCTGTTCGGTTGTTAGCACTCGCGTGTGGTGAGTGCTACCACTAAACTAATATAGCTAAAGTTTCCTTTCTGTGCAATACCTTTTCCGGTAAAAACAGCCAATATTAATATGTCACCAAGGACAATTTGCATACAGGCTAAAACATATAGCTATACAAATGTCGGCGGAGGAGTTTAATGCGCCAGTATAAAAACCGGGGTGAAGAGAATGCTCCACCCACATTGGTTAATTGGGATGTAGCAGATACACTCCTTCAACCTGGACAACCTACAAATAAGCAACCAATGCAAATTCCAGACCAGGTGGCTGGCCGCTTCTCTTCCATAAGGCAAGTAGGGCAGGGGAGTGCAGGTGTTGTATACGCGGCGTTCGATGAAGATTTAGGCAGACCAGTAGCGTTGAAGGCACTAACACAGCCCATAGGTCACCAGGGCGTTCAATCGCTAGCACAAAGGGAAGCGCGAGCTATAGCAACGCTGCATCACCCTAATATTGTTACCCTTTATGATTGGATACCCGGTAACGAACTAACTTGGCTGGTTATGGAGTATGTTGATGGCCCATCGTTGGCGGAATTAATACAAACTCAAGGAGCTCTACCAGCAGCGCAAGTAGTAAGTTTAGTTGTTCAGGTGTGTAGAGCTCTTGATTATGCACATCAAAAAGGCATATGGCACTTAGATATTAAACCAGCCAATATCATTGTCGGGCCTGGTGGTATTCCTAAAATTGCCGATTTCGGCATAGCGCAAACACGTTTACCAGGTGATAGTGACGCTGGTTTAGGTACACCTGGCTACGCTCCTATGGAGCAGTTAGCCCGAGAACCTGTACAGCAAAGCGATGTTTATGCCGTAGGCGCTCTTGCATTGGCTTTATTGAGCGGCGAGCAAGTGCCGGATGTTAATAACAAAAGCTTATGGCGGGTAGTCCCTGCTGTGTTGCGTCCCGCGTTAAAAGCCGCGTTATCCGCACAACCACACGCACGGCCAAAAACGCCAGCAGCCCTTGCCGATTGGTTGGAAAGCGCCTGGGCTGCTCGTCATAAAACGCAGCTGATGCTAATTACGCGAGCGTGGGATGTTATTGTAGTGGGAGCACTGGCGGGTGGGGTTATGCGGCTGATTTCGGTAAATGGGCCCCTAGCGCTATTTACACACGCTGGCACCATAACGTGGGTAGGGGTCTTATTGGCGCTGTTGGGTGCTATACGTCCCGTGGCAGCATTGTTTGTGGTTATGCTCTTTTTTACTGCGGGTCTAATATGGCATGTACCCACGCTTGGTTTACTGATGATTTTGCTATGGCCTCTGCTTGCTTTATGGTTGCGCATAAACCCACGTAGCTTAAGTTTGCTTTTACTGACGCCTTTTGCAAGTAGTATAGGTTTACTAGCAGTTCCACCAATACTAGCAGGTGCCATACTAAGTCCCGCTAATGCAGCCTGGGTAAGCGCTGCCGGTGTGCTATTGACCAGTGCAACCAAAGGTATGCTAGCAACCTATTCGGTACAGGAAAGCTTGCTGCACCCGATGGCATCAGTATTCCAGGTGTTAGTACGTATTAGCCCACGCGATTTATTATTTAGTGTGCTGCC
>CAYMKM010000188.1:0-2685 GCA_964390985.1 uncultured Clostridia bacterium
TATTATATGACCCTAGTCACAGGGCCTTTTTTGTTTGTTGTCGTATTGAAACAAACAGACACGCTCAAGCAGAAAGGTAGTTACCTGCCGTCCCCCGGGGGACGGCCAAAAATAAAATAAAGCGGAATCCCCCAGTGTTTTCTCGGACGCAAAGGGATTCCGCCAGACGGATGTGATCCGCATGTCTAGTGTTACACAAACTACCTCCGATGTGCAAGTCATACCAATAGCCATATTACAATTTCGACCAAATATTTGCCCACACTGCCTAAATGATCCACCAGAAAACTGCATAATGTGGCGAGTACGCATTAAGCCGCTGAAAAGGCATGCCGATGTATGGTCAGCACGTTTCCGCTGTCCCCAGCCGAATTGTAAGGCAAATTACAGCGTACGATTACGTCTAACGGAACAAGGCCTGACGATAGTGACATGGCCTGATGAGATAGTATTTGCATACGCGGAAGGTAACGGTACTAACGTTGAAATTGCCAAAGAACACGACTTAAATGCTGGCAGCACAGTATGGAGAGCAGTTGAAGCTGTGGCCAATCAAGTTGAAGCATGGATAGGTGAGTGCACAATATTCCTTAATCGCCACCTACCAGAATCGCTAAACCAGCTGTTATGGCCACGTCCCCCGTTAGACTTAGCAAACCGCCGATTTCGCCTCCCTGAAAAAGTTAGATTACTTAGCTTAATACGGGAACTACCCGATTGGGTGAAAGCCTGTACACAAGCATTAAAGATAGAATGGCCTTATGGAGTGCTTCGTTTTCTGCGTAGCATTACGTTACGGTTTATTAAGATACCAAAATCCTGACCACAAACGCAAAGGCGCGCCACCTTTTGGGATGCTAACCTAATCCTTGGGAGGTGGTGACTGTGAAAAACCGGTCAAAAGAAGAGGAAACTTTGCAGAAGTACGTAATGATCGATCCTTTCGTCCGGGCTGAGCTGGCTACTGGGGAGAAAAGCGCCCTGTTGCGGGAAATCTCTGCTACATACGGCATTTCAATCTCCACGCTCAAACGTTATCTAAATCGTTACAGTGCAAGTGGTCCGCATGGTTTGCAGCGACGTCGGAGAGCCGATGCCGGCACATTGCGCAAGCTACCCAAAGAAGCGCTACAAAGAGCGATCCAGTTACGCACAGAGTTAGCCACTCGTAGTACGCCGTTGATCATCCGCATGTTGGAAAACGAACGCCCAGAGTGGCAAGGTATCATCAAACGGTCCACACTGGACGAACATTTTCGCCGCCTAAGCATGAACCGAAGAGTGTTATGCCAGGATAACACACCACGTAGGCGGTTTGCCAAAGTGCGAAGAAATGCCTTATGGCAGACTGATTTGTGCAAGCCAAGTGTATGGGTGCTAGAAGATGGGCAGTTGGTAAAGGCAGTAGTGGTGGCGGTGATTGATGATGCAACTCGATTTTGTGTAGGTGCCGAGTTTTTCCTTAGTGAAGAGGCTTGGGTTGTCGAAACGACGTTACGCAAAGCAATTGCCCGTTATGGTGCACCCAATGCTCTCTACTTGGATAACGGCACCCAGTTTTGCGCCAAACAGATCGCTGACGCCTGTCGCAAGCTGCTAGTTCAGCATCGGCGAGCTGATGTTGGCGACGCTGCTGGTAAGGGTAAGATAGAAAGGTTCTTCAGAACATTCCAAGAGAGCTTTGTCCCCGAATTGGGCGTTCGTAGCACTCCACCAACATTGATGGAGCTAAATCGCCTGTTGTGGGCTTGGATTGAGCACCACTACCACCAAAACATCCATCGGGAATTGGAAAGCACACCAGCCAAATGCTGGGCTGAAGATCCCACCCTACTAAGAACTATTGACCCTATTACGCTCGATAATGCCTTTCTGATCAGCGTAGATCGCATTGTGGATAAGACCAACCTTATTTCCTTAAATAAGCAGCGTTATCTGGTAAACAAGGTACGACCGCGTACAAAGGTAGAAGTACGTTACCATCCTCGCGAAAGTGGTCAAGTTCAAATCTGGCTAAAAGATGAATTTGTGCAGGTAGCCTTCCCTTATTCCACCCCAACTAACTCACCCAGAGCACGGGAGAACAAAGCAGAATTGGCTGCAAAGAAGCCAACTACCAGCTACTTAGACCAACTGGATGCCAAACACCAGCAATTGCTAGCTCAAGAACGAGAGGCAATCTGTTCTCGACCTCCTATTCGGCAACAGACCTCTTTCACAGAGAATGCTTTCATGAAACTGCTAGCAAAAAAACTGCAATGTACCCTAAAAGACTCTGATCAGGCCTTGGTCCGTCATACCTGGCGCAGTTGCAGCGGTTTAGATCAGTCGATTACTTGCACCGCTTTGGAGAGGGCTATTGCCCAGTGGGGGTGTTCCCGTCACGTTTCAGTATATCTTGAAGTTATTGCAAGTGCCAATCGTTCGCATACACCTGCGGAGGTGATTCATCATGTTTGAAGCACATTTCGGTTTTCATCATACACCTTTCGGCAAGGACCTGTTACCTGAGCAACTTTACTCCTCTACTGCTTTCCGAGAGCTGAAGGAGCGGTTGCGTTACGCTATTGAGCGGGTTCGCATTATGGCTGTCACCGGCGAGGTAGGAGCCGGCAAATCGACCACATTGCGGGCGGTAACCGCACAGCTGCCTACTGCGCTTTACCGATTCATGTACTTGCCGAA
>CAYMKM010000189.1:0-2673 GCA_964390985.1 uncultured Clostridia bacterium
GCTTCTGCACATGGAAAATAATGATGGACCGGATGTTAAGCAATAGAATGAATAAACCACATGAGAGGAGGGTAACTCATGTGGTTTCCTGATTACACCGTCTGTACCGATGCCTTGGTGCATCGCAATGTGGGCAATATCCAGCGGTAGTGTTGTGTATTTCCGGTTCCTCACTGCTGGGTAACTGATCAGGCTCTAAAGCGCTAATTTCCACCCTAATGGCATTACCGTTAACTAACGCCAAAGCAACTTTCTGGCGAGCTGTAGTGAGTATACGCTGAAACGTGGGGCGCGATATGCGCATTTGTTGCGCGCATTCCGCTTGATCCAACCCCTCAACATCCTTCAGACGTAACGCCTCTATTTCCGCTAGCCCTATAGTTGCCACTTCTAGCTGGCGTAGTGGGATACCGGCTGGTTTAAAAAACAACGCCGTCGGGGTAAAGTCTACATGACGAGGTTTAGCGGGGCGGGGCAAAACTCTCTCCTCCTACATTGTCACCAATTTCTCAGCAACTGTTTTCCATATATCGCGGATAGCTGCTGCTGCTGGCCCAAAAGTGCATACTGCGGGTTGTCTGTTAGTTAAAGCGGTATAAACACCAGCATCAAATGGCACTCTGCCTATCATTGGTATTCTTTCTTCATCGCAGTATCGATTAATGGTCGTGGCCATTTCGCTGTGCAAATCGGCCTTGTTAATGCAAACCATCATGGGCACACGCATACTGCGTATCAAGTCGATAACACGTTGTAAATCATGACATCCAGATATCGTTGGTTCAGCGACCAGTAATACTAAATCGGCTCCGGAGAGGGCTGAAATAGCTGGGCAACCAATACCTGGCGGGCCATCGGTTAATATGATGCTGCGGTTAGTTTGCTTTGCCAACTCTCTGGCTCGCTTTTTTACTTCCGCCACTAGTAGGCCGCTATTCTCCTCACCAGGATGTAACCTCGCGTATACCAATGGCCCATACTGCGTAGATGCGGTGTACCAATGACCCCTAACTACCTTTTGGCTACCAATAGCACCTACCCTGCACGATCGCACACATACACCGCAACTCTCACAGCGAAAAGGATCAATAATGCCGTTGCGAATGGCATTATAACGGCAAACAGAGGTGCAAACACCGCATGAAATGCAATCATCCACTTCGACATGCGGTTTTGGTAGGCCGTAAAAATTGTCTGTCTGTTCCACATAAGGCTGCAGTAGCAGGTGCAAATTAGCGGCATCTACATCACAGTCGGCTAAAACTGCGTTCTCTGCTAATGCGGCAAAGCTACCCAGCACAGTGGTCTTCCCGGTACCACCTTTTCCGCTAATAACGAGTAATTCCTTCACCTTGCCTGCTTTAGGGCCAGCGTCCATAATGTTTCAAACTCCTTTTGCCAGGTGGGGTATTTATCTACCCATAATTGCCCTTGAGCATAGCAAGCAGCTAAGCGCTTATTGAAAGGGATCTGCAACAAAATGGGTATGTCGTGTTGTTGACAATACTGTTGAATGCTATTATCAGCCTGTTTATCTACACCAACCCGATTGACAACCACACCCACTGGTACACTTAATTCTCGGGTCATTTGGGTAGCTAACTGCAAATCGTGTAGGCCAAACACAGTTGGTTCGGTAACGAGCACACAAAAATCGGCACCCATGATGGCGGCTACGGCTAGGCAAGTGGCGCCAGGAGGAGCGTCAATAATAGCTGGTGTATCCGACTGTATGCGGCTGCGTACAGCATCAACTACTTGACCAGCTAGCATTGTACCTACTTTTGTACGTCCCCAAATTAAATCTAACTCAGGTGCATGGGCGGTAAAAACCTCACCAATCTGTTGTGTATCCTCCTCAATAGCCTGTTGTGGACAGGCTAAAATGCAACCGCCACAGCCATGGCATAGCTCGGGAAAGAGCAATACCTGACCTGCTATACGGGTAAGCGCATGGAATGCACAACTACTGACACAAGTACCACAACCTGTGCATAGGGCGCTTTGTACCCGGGGTATCATAGCAAAAACTGGTTCGCCATTCGTCTTTGTTTGGGCGAAGAATAAATGTGCGTTGGGTTCTTCAACATCGCAATCGACTAACTGTATTTGTTGGCCTTGCCGGGCTAGTGCTAACGCTAAATTGGTGGATATTGCAGTTTTCCCGGTACCACCTTTTCCACTAGCTATGGTTATGATCACAAGCGCTTTCTCCACCTTTTAGTTGCCCGGCAGCGTACATGGCTATCACTTCATCAACGGAACCGGTTACGCCCACAATTGTATCCACGCCTTGTTCGTTAAACAAATCTATAGCTTTTTGTCCCATACCTCCGGCTACTACACAATCGACACCTTTTTCGGCCAGGAACTTGGGTAAAAATCCGGGAGTATGGCCAGGGTTTTTAACCGCTCGCCGCGCTACTTCCTCACCGTTTTGTATCCTAACTAACGTGTAAATAGGGCAATGGCCAAAATGCTGCGCCACCATTGTGCCATCGGTGGCTACGGCCAGCAGTATATTTACAGCTGGTTCACTGGCTTGTGCCAAACCTGAATGGACTTGTACTGAAGGTGTGTTAACTTGGCTCAATTCACCTTTGGCCAACGCGGCAACCGCTTGGGTTAGAGAAATACGCTCCGCCAAGAACATGCGAATACCTGCTGCATTTA
>CAYMKM010000190.1:0-2662 GCA_964390985.1 uncultured Clostridia bacterium
CGATTTATTCATTGTAGAAGATGCCGCACAAGGTTTAGGCTCCAAGTTCAAGGGCAAATATGCTGGCACATTTGGCAAAGCGGGTACATTTAGCTTTTACCCAGCCAAGGTGCTAGGCTGCTTGGGCGATGGCGGTGCAGTGGTCACCAACGATGATCAGGTGGCCGATCGCGTGCGTATGCTATGCGATCACGGGCGGCGCGCAGATGGCGAAATACGCATATGGGGCGGGAATTCGCGTCTGGATAATTTACAAGCAGCCCTGCTGGACTTTCAGCTACCATCATATGGAGCCACCATGCAGCGCAGACGGCACATTGCGGCTATGTATGAAGAACGCTTGCACTCTGTTGCCCAGGTTGTTTTACCACCGGGGCCAAATGCTGATCCAGATCATTTTGACGTTTATCAAAACTACGAAATTGAAGCCCAGCGGCGTGATGACCTGCGTGAATACTTGAAGGCCAATGGAATTGGCACAATTATTCAATGGTCTGGTAAGGCTGTACACCAGTGGCCCGGTTTAGGCTTTAAGGTAAAGTTACCGAAAACTGAGGCGTTCTTCACCAGATGTATAATGCTGCCAATGAACATGGTCATTACTGATGAAGATGTAGAATACATTTGCGCCAAGATTTGTGCCTTTTATGGCAAGTAGTAGGTTTACTGGTTTAGGTTTACATTCGGGAGGTAGTTTAAGTGACCCAAGTATCCGAGCTTAATCAAATAACGGGTAGGTGCTTGAGTTGCGATCAACTTATTGCTATGTACCGGACAATGCTCCAGATTCGTCTTTTTGAAGAGAAGGCCGCTGATCTGATAGTAGCTGGAGAAATAACTTGTCCGATGCACCTTTATATAGGGCAAGAAGCCGTTGCTACCGGTGTTTGTGCCGCTCTGCAAAAAAACGATTATATATGGGGTAACCATCGCTCGCATGGCCACTACTTAGCCAAAGGCGGAGATATGAATGCGCTAATGGCTGAGCTATTTTGCAAGCAAGATGGTTGCGCTCAGGGTCGGGGCGGCTCCATGCATATTTTTGATGGCAATGCAGGCGTGTTGGGCACAGTGCCCATGGTGGCCGCTACTATACCTATAGCTGTAGGGGCGGCATTATCGGCTAACATGCGCCATACCAACCAGGTATCCGTAGCCTTTTTCGGCGATGGTGCTACAGAAGAAGGCGTTTTTCATGAATCGCTTAACTTTGCTGCCCTGTATAAACTGCCTGTCATATTCGTATGCGAAAACAATTTATACTCTAGCCATTTACCTTTATCGGCACGGCGTGCTGTTGAAGAATTATGTTTACATGCCGTTCCCTATGGTATTCCCGGCATACGTGTTGATGGAAACAACGTATTGAAGGTATACGATGCCACCATGCAAGCTGTAACAAGAGCTAAACGCGGGGGCGGCCCTACACTCATTGAGTGCATGACCTACCGTTGGCGGGGTCACGTGGGTCCACGCCTTGATTTGGATAAAGGTATCCGTACGAAAGAAGAGGTAGAGGCCTGGGCTAAACGCTGCCCGATCAATCATTTACGGCAATACCTCATTAATGCCGGCTATGCATACCAAAGCGAGCTGGATGCAATTAAAAAGGAAGTAGAAGGCGAAGTGGAGGCAGCAATCAGCTTTGCTCACTGCAGTCCTTATCCAGATCCTAATGATGTAAATAAGCACGTTTTTGTTGATAAGGAGTGAACAAGCCCAAATGCGCAACCTTTCCTATGCTCAGGCCATATGCGAAGCGTTTCACCAGGTAATGGAAGCAGACGAGAGCGTATTTGTGCTTGGCCAGGGGGTAAATAATCCTTGGTATGTGGGCACGACAGCTGAGGGGTTAGACACCCGTTTTGGACCAAGTCGCGTTATTGATCCACCTATTTGTGAAAACGGCATGAACGGCGTGGTAATAGGCGCAGCTTTAACTGGTATGCGGCCGATTGTTATTCATCCGCGCCTGGACTTTTTAATGACCGGCATTGAGCAGCTAGTAAACCAGGCGGCTAATTGGTCGTATGTGTTTGCCGGCCAAGTTTCTTGCCCGTTGGTGGTGCGGGGCATTATCAACAGGGGCGGCGAGCAAGGAGCACAGCACTCGCAGGCCACCCAAGCCTTATTTATGCATATACCAGGCCTTAAGGTTGTAATGCCAGCCACACCCTACGATGCCAAGGGGCTTTTGGTAGCGGCGGTGGAAGACAACAACCCAGTAATTTATATTGATGATCGTTGGTTATATAAAGAAACAGGAGTTGTTCCCCAGGAGCCATATAGCGTACCCATTGGCAAAGCAGCATTGGTTACCCAGGGCAAAGATATTACCATTGTTGCTGTATCATATATGGTTAAGCTAGCCCGCGAGGCGGCTGCTCAGTTGGCAACTGAGGGAATTAGTGTTGAAGTTGTGGATGTGCGCTCCATAAAGCCATTGGATGAAGAAACCATTTGCGCTTCTGTACGCAAGACAGGGCGCTTGATTGTAGCCGATAGCGGTTGGAGAACCGCCGGTGTAGCTGCCGAAATTGCCGCCATGGTAGGAGAGCAAACTTTTAGTGATTTAAAAGCACCAATTGCTCGCATTACACTTCCCGATGCACCAGCACCTTCACGTAAATCACTAGAAGAAGCTTATTATCCGCGCACAGAT
>CAYMKM010000191.1:0-2656 GCA_964390985.1 uncultured Clostridia bacterium
AAGCGTAGTGGAGACCCCGCTGTTGTTATGCCCTCATTAGTAGTACGCTTGGCACAAATAAAAACGCCCGACTAATTGACGGGCGGTGACACGCTGAAGAATGCCAGCTTATGATTGTGAGGTTGCGTTGGCCATTCTCTTGGCTAGACGCGATTTAGTGCGGTTAGCCTTGTTAGGATGGATAACACCTTTATTAGCAGCACGGTCTAACTGACTGGAAGCTAGACGCAATGCCTCGGCTTTGGCCTCGGGCGACTCTTCAACCAGGAACTTTTTCACTGATGATCTGACCCTGGATTTAGTAGACTTATTAATTTCCTCGCGCTTCAAAGAAGTACGGGCTCTTTTTTCGGACGACTTATTAATGGGTATATGCGGCATATAAACTCACCTCCCATCATCATGCAGCATTCTCCGCTTTCCAGCTAAGAAACCTCTCCTAGTTTAGCATGGTCAAAAACTAAATGCAACGAGCTTCAAATGAAATCGTCTTTACGTATAGTTTAGGGCTTACCTGTGGAAGTTATGTCCAGGGAGGCTAAATGTGCGCTATTGGCGAGATTATTTAATAGCACCAGGGCGACAACTTGGCGCGTTTTACATAGCACCCGTTGTTGAAGCTTCAGTTTGGCTTGACGCATGTGCCTCGTTGTGCGCCAGCATGGCAGTAGCGCGTCCGTTGGGTTTTGCTGTACTCACTGTAAAGGGTGGTTTTTGGCTGCCTAGTTACGTAGGTATGCAGGAACTAGCGAGTGTACAGGAGCTGGAGGCAGCTACCAATTTAGCCATGGCGTCCGGGCAAGCTTCCTGAATCACAATGAAATTACAGAGGTGTTAAAAATGACTACACAGCAAAATATCGGCTGGGACGAAGAGTTCTGCAACCGCTATAGCGTACGCACTGATTTAGCATTAGAGGCACATGAAGTGATTAATCAGCAAGGAACTATGGATATACCAGGGGTTTCTATAGAGAACGAAGAGACCCAAGTCGCAAGCATTTCGCGTATGCAAGTTCGTAGCGATGATGGGGCACGAGCTATGGGTAAGGCAAAAGGGTATTATGTGACTCTTACCTCAGAGGCCTTGCGGAATCGCAACAAAGATGAACAAGAGCAACTAGCTCAGGAAGTGGCCAAAGAGCTGGTTTCTTACTTCAATTACCTGGAACTATCGGAGCATGCCTCAGCTTTGGTAGTGGGGTTAGGCAACTGGAATGCTACTCCTGATGCCCTTGGTCCTAAGGTAGTTGGCGAGCTAATGGTAACCCGGCATTTATACGAAATGTCACCGCCTGAATTGCGGGGAGGCCTGCGTTCAGTGGCAGCTATTGCCCCGGGAGTATTAGGTTTAACTGGCATTGAAACGGGTGAAATAGTGTACGGTATTGTGAATAACATTAAGCCCGACATTGTCATTTGTTTGGATGCTTTGGCTTCGCGTAGCAGCAATCGGGTGTGCAGCACAATCCAAATTGCTGATTCTGGCATAAATCCCGGCTCGGGTGTGGGTAACAAACGCATGTCAATCACTCGAGAAACACTAGGGTGTCCCGTAATAGCAATTGGAGTACCCACTGTGGTACATGCCATGACCATCGCTTCCGATGCCATGGAGCTGCTGGCGCAGGAGATGGGTTTGCGTCCGCGTGTTGGGCTAGACACGCCGCCAGCTCCACCTGCCCGCAAACTTGATCCGGGCAAAATTCACTTATTATCTGATGGTGCAACGCAAACCCCGCCTGAAATGCAATTCGATCAACGTTACGATGCATTTGGCTTGCCGGTGGATCCTCAACAAAAGAAGTTCGTTATTCAACGACTGCTGCAACCCTACATGGGTACCATGATAGTAACACCCAAAGATATTGATGCTTTGATAGGTGATGTAGCCGAAGTGTTGGCTGGCGGGTTAAACGCAGCACTACATCCTTCGCTAGATCTTACCGACATCCTTAAATATCTGGGCTGAGCGCGGTTACGGGTCTGATACTGAGGATACCGCTAGAGTAGGCACAGTAAGCAGCCGCTGAGCAAAATCGTCAGCGGATAATGTGCCTTGTAACACTTGTAGCAGGCCCGGTGCCAGTGTCTCTCTTAAAATTTGTTGCTGGGCACGCAGCAACTTATCGTCGGCTGGCATGGTGACAACATGCTCGATCCACTGCAATTGGGCTTGCAGAACAAGTGTAGGCAAGCGGGATTCCTCTTGCCATTTAGTCCAGGCCGAGGGGTAGGCTGGAATACCAAACAAAACGGTTGCCTCCCAATTACCTATACTGCGGCTAAAGTATTTTGCCACCATCACTGCTGCTTGAGTTTGGTCATCACCTTGGTAATTTTGCTGGCGGAAGACCGCATAACCGGGCACATTTATTAACACAGCCTTTTGGGTTGTGGGCGGCGCTATCCAGCTTATTTTCTGTTCAGTCTCTTCCAATTTACCGTTTTTTGAGCTGGCATCAGGTGAGGTTAATACTCCTGAACGTTGCCAAAGGTGATGCCATAACCAAGGCGTAGTGGGGGCTAGGGCCAATGAGCGACCAGACCAAAAACTACCCAGGCGGGAGCGGGCAGCGGCTTGTGCATCCTTGGGTAAAAACCCTTTTTGCTGCCAATCAGATAGTAAATTTACGCAGGCAATTATCGTTTTTTCA
>CAYMKM010000192.1:0-2540 GCA_964390985.1 uncultured Clostridia bacterium
TGTAACGATGGCGATGTAACTGCCCTAGCCGGTGCTATGGATCTTAACGATACTAACGTATTGGGCATTGCCATGGGTACCAGCGAGGCTGCTGGTTTTGTTGATGGTCATGGCAACATTACTGGTTGGCTAAATGAGCTGGCCTTCGCTCCTGTCGACTTTAATACAAAGGCAATGGTCGATGAATGGTCAGGCGACTTTGGCTGCGGCGTGAAGTATTTCTCCCAAGATAGCGTCGTAAAACTAGCCCCTGCCGCCGGCATTGAACTCGACGAAAAACTGACACAAGCAGAGAAATTAAAGGTCGTCCAGAAGTTACATGCCGAAGGTGATAAGCGGGCCCGCAGCATCTTTACTAGTATCGGCGTGTACTTGGGTTACACTTTAGCTCATTATGCCGATTTCTACGATTTCAAGCACGTGCTGATATTAGGCCGAGTCACTTCTGGTGAGGGTGGCAATATTATTGCTGAATACGCCCGCAAAGTACTCGATACTGAGTTCCCCGAACTAGCGCAGCGCTTGCAGATTCACTTGCCCGATGAAGATAACCGCAAGGTTGGTCAATCCATCGCGGCAGCCAGCCTGCCAGAACTTAAGTAACAAGGGGAAAGGAGCCACATACAATGAAATTTACTAATAGCGGCGCTGAGATTTTCGTTCCCGATGGTCAACCGGCCGCTGCTGCCTTGGCCCGCACCACTCACATGGCTATTTCTGCGCACCAAGATGATGTGGAGATTATGGCTTACGATGGCGTGCAAAAGTGCTTCGGCAGCGCTGATAATTGGTTTACCGCTGTTGTGGTTACCAACGGTGCTGGCAGCCCCCGAGCTGGCCTTTACGCCGATTATACTGATGAACAAATGCGCAGGGTGCGCAAAGTTGAGCAAAAAAAGGCCGCTTTTGTAGGCGAGTATAGTGCAGCGGTTTTGCTTGATTACCCTAGTTCAGCTGTGAAGGATGCCGCTACTACCGATGTAGTGGCTGAATTGGAGAGGTTATTTGCCGCCGCCCAGCCAGAGGTGGTTTACACACACAATTTGGCCGATAAACACGATACCCACGTAGGAGTTACTTTGCGGGTAATTAAGGCACTACGCAACCTACCAAAAGAGCAGCAACCCAAGAAGCTCTACGGCTGCGAAGTCTGGCGCAACCTGGATTGGGTGGTCGATAGCGAAAAGGCCATATTCGATGTATCAGCCCACCCCAACATTGCCTCCGCCCTGTTGGAGGTATACGATTCTCAAGTGATCGGCGGAAAGCGCTACGATTTAGCCACAGTTGGCCGCCGCTTGGCCAACGCCACGTATGCAGAATCGCACGGCACTGATACCAGCTCCGCACTCACATATGCCATGGATTTAACGCCGCTTATTACCGATGCTAGCCTGGATGTAAATGAATATATTCTAGGCTACATCAACCGGTTTGCGGCAGAGGTAGCTAGCCGACTTAGTAAATTGCAGTAACCAGTCGGTCAATCTATGCGAGGTTCCTGGAAATAAGGGGCCTCGCATTTTTTTTGCGCATCGAACACCAACCGCATCTTCTTAATCAATAGTTCTTCCTTTTTTTGTATGTTATATAGGACACTGGCCAATGAACGTTGGAATGCAATCACTTCATCAGGGGTGAACTGACCAGAAATGTTCTGTGCTATCTTTTGAGTTTTCATGGCTTCTTGGTTTACCAAACGCGCTAACGCCGCCTCCTCCTCCACAATAGATTGAAGCAACTGCTCATAGCGGAAGTTTTGCGGCATAGCATCAGGCCGCGGCTGGCATGGACCACGGCTGCAACACATTTTACACATACCGCACACTGGTTCCCTAGCCCACGGCTGGGCTCGGTGTGACCGCTGCATTGCATTCGCCTGCCTTTATTATGGACTCTCACTAGGATATGAGTAATAGTCCATTTTAGTGAGCACATATTGCCTGGCAGCATCATAATTTGTGGTGAGTTAAAAGGAGGTGAAATATATGGGATTGCCTATCTTCCCTGTTTTACCTGAGCCACCAACTTTTGATGAGCTGCGTCTGCTACTCATTGAAACTGTGGCGCTTGAGGAGTTGGCGTTGGCGGCATTGATTAACGCCGAGGCTGAGAAAATACAAGCGGTAGCATCTGCTTGTGTCCTTGGCCCCATAAGCCCGGATGAGCTATCTGATATTAATAAGTCAGTCAGTGAAGTGATTGAGGCCGCTGGCCGTAAAGAAGACTTACTGCGCAAGAAACTAACCTTGCTTCTGCACATGGACAATAATGATGGACCGGATGTTAAGCAATAGCATAAATAAACCACATGAGAGGAGGGTAACTCTTCTCATGTGGTTTCCTGATTACACCGTCTGTGCCGATGCCCTGGTGCATCGCAATGTGGGCAATATCCATCGGTAGTGTTGTGTATTTCCGGTTCTAATGGGCTAACCTCCACCCTAATAGCATTACCGCTAACTAACGCCATAGAAACTTTTTGGCGGGCAGCGGTAAGTATCCGCTGGAACGTGGGGCGCGATATGCGCATTTGTTGC
>CAYMKM010000193.1:0-2527 GCA_964390985.1 uncultured Clostridia bacterium
CCCAAGCAGCCTAGCACCTTGGCTGGGTAAAAGCTAAATGTACCCGCTTTACCAAATGTGCCAGCATATTTGCCCTTGAACTTGGAGCCTAAACCCTGTGCGGCATCTTCTACAATGAATAAATCGTATTTATCTGCTACAGCTTGAATTTCATCCATGTTGCAGGTGCGGCCGTTCACTTGTACCGGCATAATAGCCCGTGTTTTTGTGGTAATAGCCCGCTCCAGGTCGGATGGATCCATCATGTGATCCGGGCCAATATCTACCGGTACGGGTATGCCACCGGCATATACTATAGCGCCAGCGGTGGCCACCATAGTGTGTGAAGGGAATAATACTTCATCGCCGGCCTTTATACCTGCTGCTTGTAAGGCAACAATAAGCGCATCGGTGCCATTAGCTACACCAATGGCGTGCTTAACCCCCAAAAACTGGGCTAAGTGCTCTTCGAAATTTTGCAGATCTTTTTGCATTATGTAGGCACCACGATGCAGAATGTCCTTAAATATTGCTACGAATTCTTCTTCGTAGTGCATAAAAGCTTCTTTATAATTGAAAAATGGTATGTCTCGCTGCGATATGGATCCCATGGTTATATACTCCCTTTGCTAATGTGTTGAGTTGGTATGGCAACTAATTCATTGTTTATCAGCTTAGGATAAGCTTGCAACTCGGCTGGGTAAAAATCGGGCTTCACTATGCGTAACACTGTGTAGACTAGAATTTTAATATCGCTCCACAGGTTATGATGCTGCACATACTCTAACTGCAGCTTGAGCTTTGTGGGGCGAATAATGGTTTCGTAGGCTTTATCTGGGTCGGTATAACTAGCTAATACGGTCCCTTCATCGGAGTTCCATATAGACGCCCAGTCGGTGATGCCCGGCCGCACAGTCAAAATTCTTTTTTCGTTTTCGGTGTATTGCTCCACATATTGGCGTACTTCGGGCCGGGGACCCACAAAACTCATTTGCCCTAAAAAAACGTTGATAAGCTGGGGTAGCTCATCTAGTTTATATCGACGGATAAATCTGCCTGAACGGGTAACTCTAGGGTCTTGCTGACTGGTGGATAAACCGCCAATTTTATCGGCATTGACCACCATGGAACGAAACTTAAAAATGCGGAACGGATGCCCATAACGGCCCATCCGTTCGCCTCGGTAAAAAATTGGCCCCGGATCGTCAATTACAATCCACAGTGCCAAAATTGCCAGGAGCGGTGATGCTAGCACCAGGCCTATAAAACTAAATAGAAAGTCAAAGAAACGTTTTGCCATCAGATTTTCCTTTCCACCTTGGGAACAGAAGCTATTTGTTGCAAATAGATTCCCATATCGTTATATACGCGTTGGGCATCGAAGCGTTGCCTAAAAAGTGTTGCGGCATTGCCGGCCATTGTTTGTAGGCGAGCTGTATCGGATGCTAGTGTCCGTAACGCTTGCACAAGCGAAGGGACATCGGCATTCTGATATGTTACCCCGCAGTTGTTCTCGGCTAAGAGAGCTTCTGCAACCCCTTTTAAGCTCGATACAATAGGCAAACCCGCCGATAAATACTCCGCCACTTTATTAGGTATGGCATTCATAAAATCGATGCGGCTGCGGTATGGCAGCAAGCCCACCGAAGATATTTCCATTAACGCTCTAATGCGCGGGGCATCTATCCACCCCGGAAATACTATATTATCATAACCTTGAGCCATTTTTTTGTATAATTCCAGGTTCTCCCCGCTACCACAGATTATGAATTGTATGTTATCGCCTTGCGTATGCAGTTGTTTGGCGGCTTCTATTAGGGCAAACATCTCTTCCGCCATGGTTTTAGAGAGGTTGCCAAAAAAGCAAACCCGCAAAGCCACCGGAGTATCCACCCCAATTGTACGCCAAAATTCTTTGGCGGCAACTATGGTCTCTTTTGCCTGGGGTTGCGTGAAGTAACCTAACGGAAAATCTTTATCTAAATGGGTGCGCTCTCGCTGTGCGTAGGCAACACCCCAATCTACAAAGGCCGATGTAATGCCGGTGATGGCGGTAGCACGGGCACATGCGTATTTAACGGTATTAAACATGGGTAAAAGTGCGGGGCGCACGGCCCATTGGGCCCATGCTGGGAAAGCATCGAGGAAAATATCAGGCCAAAGGTCGCGCACATCTAAAACCACCGGTACTTGGTGGGTATGACCATAATCGACGGCCACTCGGCATAATTCCAAAGTGGGTAATGAGCATAAAATTACATCGGGAGATGGCGTTTCGGCTGCTAGTTTTTCCTTTACCCGCTGGGCGTGGGATTTATGGTCAATAATGCGCTGAAGGGAAATGTTCTTTTTATACCCTGGTGAGTGTACTACTTGTAACCGGTAGTGTTCATCCAATAAAGCGGTATGATCATGTGGCCATCTTTGTTCCTTACGATAATGATCAAAAGTAGAGGTCCACCAGGTGACATCTTGTCCTTGATTTCGCAAACTGCTAGCTAAAACACCGGCACGGTGTAGCCTTTGTTCACCTGGATCGGTTGGTAAT
>CAYMKM010000194.1:0-2512 GCA_964390985.1 uncultured Clostridia bacterium
TATCGTCTGCTTGCAGGCGTTGGAGAATAGAGAGCGATTCGGTGTGTAACTGAGCATTATCAATCCAGGTCAGCACATACTCTGCAGCGGTGTTCACCAGCCCAGCGAGCTGTTGCGGCGTTAGTTCATCGGCTAAGCTAGGGTTATAGCGGCGGATCAACTCTTGCACCACATGCTTATAGGAGTCTAGCTCCTCTTGGGGGGTGGCCATCAGGTTTAAATCGTAACCTAGTTGGGTAAAAAGCTGCCAAATGCCATCGTGAGTTACGGCGTCGGCGGGGAATAAGCCTAGCTGATTGCTGATATCGAATATGCGCGGGGTAACTAATGGTGATTTGATTAAGGTTCCGCCTACATCAAAAATCACTACTTTAACCATGCATCAAACCTCCATAATTATTATTCACCGGCGTAGTAGGTTGTTACCAATGCCGGATCAATAGGCAGATCAGGTCGCGCAATTAGCCCGGCGGTCAGGCCGGACCACAATCTACTTTATTCTGGTTATCGTACAACATAACCTTTTACTCCTATAACCGTATTACTACCAGTTTCATACTTTAATTACGGGAGTATGGAGCTAGGAGGTGTCCGCTCATGACTAAGCGGACGTTGTACAGCCTAACAAAACGTTACGAGGCCGATTTAGGCGACGATAAACAAGTGGTGGGCAATGTATACTTGCGTTTAAACCACCAGTTGAGTTATCGGGTTAATATAAATTATTTACCTGGTGTAAAATCCGTGCGCTTGCGTTTAGGCAGTTCCGGCGGCCCGGTGGTGACGTATTTGTACGGCCCGACCAAAAGCAGGGTAAGCCCAGTGCAAAGCAGCGGCATTATCAGCTCTTATGATTTGCGGGGGCCACTGCGGGGCCAAAGTGTTTCCGCTTTGGTGAAGCAAATGGATAAGGGTAACATTTGGGCTGATGCCGCTACCAAAGAGCAGCCATACGGGGCGGCAGTGGGCAGAGTGTATAGGCGGCGGTAGCACCCGCCGCCTATAGCATTTTAAAACTCACCAAGAGCAGATACCTTACCAGAAGGCACTAGATGCGTTTGTACGGATAACACCTTATAGCCAGAGGGCTCATCTTTATTCACTTGCATCTCTACTTTGGCCAGGTAATGGCGGTAATCGCCCAGTTCTTCTTCTATAGATGGTACATATCTGTAATTGCCAGTTTGCGGATCCCAAACTAAGGTTTGCTGGGACCGTAGCCGTCTTTCGTAAGATGCGAATTCCACTAATAAAAGTAAGCGAGGCGGAATAGTAGCATGCTTACTTACCTGCATGCTAATATTTTCGGTAACCCTATCTACGACATCCTTTTCAAAATCCTCATATAGGCTATTAACCGTTGTAACTTGGGTTCCCATCCAGCGGGTAAATTTCATATCGCGCAGGTAATCAGTTGACGAAATGAGGTGTAACACCAAGGTATTATCGTAGGATCGCCAATATACGCCAGCATTTTTATTCATAAAAGCAGAATGAGGAAATACATTAGCCAGGCTTTCCACTAAAGCAATGGTGAAGTTGCGATATTTACTGGGAATATCCTTATCCACTGCTCGGCTAATGAGCTTTTCCAAATTAGCAACACGAGTAGTCGCTATGCTTTCTTTAGTAGGTAGCAAATTAAAACATAACCCAGCACCTACGTATATTGTGGATTGAGGATGAAAAATGACAGCTGGTTCTTGATAATCTTCAGGTAGTTTGACTGGCCTTCCATTATATGAATAATTGTGTTTCGTTACTTCAGCGCTGCCAGTATATGTAAAAGAGGTTTGTAGATAGAAATTTTTTAGTGGTCGCAACTGTAACCCAGCGCTTAAAGCGATAGCGGGGGATGAGTAGCCAGTTTGTAGCCACTGAGGGTGATTGTTTCGATGTTTGTACACTACAAAACCAGCGGCAGCAAATGGTGTTATCATTCCATATTTTGTGCGGGCATATAATTGTAGGGTTGATCCTTTACCGCTATAAGTCCAGATTTGAGTGTACCTAGCGCCTAATAGAAAATTATGCGTCTGTACCAATGGGGCATTAATGGCTAGTTTAGGTGCGATCGTCGGAGGTTCATTAAGGGGCCTAACGTAAAAGTCCCTATAATTGGAGTCGCTTGTTAAAGTGACTTTATTAGTTGGAGCAGTAACGAGCGGTGTGTTGGCCAGGCCCCAATCAATTTCCCATTGACGCAACCAACCAAAAAGATCAGCAGCTTGCACAGGAAACGAAGTTAAGACGGTTAAGCAAATAACAAAAACACACAAGCCACAGCGTATTCGCATAATTCCACCTATCCTTTAGGTCATGATAAAAATACGTCATTTTTATTAGCGGTAGGAGTTAACCCACTTAACGGCTTCGTCTTCATTAGTAAAGACAGCCGTATTTTTAGCTCTGGTAAATTTGGTATAGATATCAGCGACTACCTTCTTACCAGGGGTCATTAAAATGGCGTTGGGTTTATCGGCGTTATTCATTTGGTGGTGTTGCTCTAACT
>CAYMKM010000195.1:0-2474 GCA_964390985.1 uncultured Clostridia bacterium
GCTCAGTTCGCGACGCCAGCCACTCACGCCAGTGGCGTTTTTGACACTGACTAGAAACTCGTACGCGCGGCACACCACCAAATGAAATGCGCTTAGCGAGGCCAGCGTCGTCTCGGTTTAGTAAACTCGCATGGTAACTGGTAAGGTAATGAATCTGTAAAAACATGTTATCGCTCCGTTCCTGTATGTTGGTAGAAATCTCTAGCTATATGACGATGCAGGATATCTCTACTCTCTTCGTTCTTAACGAAAAGAAGCCGAGCAAATTCAGTCCAGTTGCAAGGAGATATTTTAGCGTTCAAAAAACGAGCAGCACGTAGTAAAAGTAAGCGCCGTGTATTACCTTCAGACATAAGTAATCGCTCAAGTCGTGCTTCAGAGAAACCAGCCTTAGCAAGGGCTATACCAACACCGCGGTTTGCCTGGTGTGCATTGGGTGACATTAAAGCAATTCCAGCCACTAGTGTCATCCAATCGGTCATGTTGTGTTCCCAGTTTTCAGGTAGATAGTTAAAAGCGAAGTGGTAAAAAACAAGTGGTGGTGGCTGGCCAGGACTCATTCGTCGTAAGGCAGCGCGTTCACCAGTAGGGAATCGTTTATTACTAATAACTGCTGCGATATGCCCGATATGTTTGTTCAAGCTAAGTTCAGCCGTTTGAGACACACTCATGCATCCTCCTCCTTCATAAACGGGAAGTTATCTTTCTTATAATAGGCACCCCAAAATAGGCGCTCAGACTGAATGCGAGTGCGGTAATAGCGACCTACGTGTCCAGGCATAGCTTCCTGCGCCTCGCGTAGAACAGCTAGTGCATAATCCCGTAGGCAAAGGACCCACTCTTTTAGCACGGGTAATTGATCGAAATTATTTGGTACGGACCATAGCCAGTTAAAGTATTCGTCTGACCATAGGGCTTCAAAGCGTCTGGCATAACGTACCCACCAAGCTTTGGCTGAATCACGAAATTGGAGTGTCTCAGGTGCACCTTCTAGGTAGCAGAATATTGCTGGCCTAAGTACTTTATATAGCATTGTACCAGCATATTCGATAGCTTGCCGACTCAAAGAGGCAAAGGGATCGCGCTGTTCTACAGGGCCAAATATGCGAGGTTGGACAGCCGGTGGAATAGAGACCGTACGCTCATAATAACCGTCAGTAGTACCTTGTCCCCGGACTAATACCGATGCAGTCAGTGACATCTGTCCTTGCCAAGAGTTAAGGGGCTTTTGCATAGCGGTCATAATTAAGTCTTCGGAAAATACCAGGCGTTGCATGACATCGGCTGTAAGGCCTCGGGCTGAAATGGTATATGCTCTATCTAATTTGTCTTTACTTGTCTGGTCAATAGGTAGCCAGGCATCTCCTACAACACCCTTAAGCTCTTTTGCGTCTATACGATTTGATGGGGAAGGTACAACATCGGCATGTGATATTGTGCCATTACC
Organism: uncultured Clostridia bacterium; assembly: GCA_964390985.1. Lineage (GTDB taxonomy): Bacteria > Bacillota > Limnochordia > DTU080 > DTU080 > CAYMKM01. The sequence goes on from CAYMKM010000195.1 coordinate 1,448, forward strand.
CCTCAGTCTCACCCGGCGGCAAATTTCTATATAAAAGGGATCCAATGAGGAGAGCGGTATACTGTATTGACCATCCCATAACTCAAGCCATACTAATACCAATCCTTGCGGATCGTAACCATATGCGCCTGAAAGGACCTCCTGGCGATGCTGAAACAAACGTACAACCGCATCGCGCCAACGGCTGCCGGGGCGGTTATTACGGATAAGCTCAACAATGAGACGATTACCAAATCCGCTGTTCATGCGCGAGATGCCGGGATTATCGCGCCCAAAGAAACCACTCATAGTTTGCAGGCTAAGCAGCGCATAAAACCATTCGTCAACCTCAGGGTGCATGGCACGTTCTTTTTTAACGTCATGGTTTTTGGCTGTAGCCAAAAGATCCATAGCATCAGGTAAATCAGCCAATAGTTTAAGTCGTTCGTGATCCGACTTAGGCAATGGTGGCTGCATAAAAGCGGGTTTTGAAAGATCATTTACTACAAGCTTCCAAGCATCATCACCTGCCTTGCCGGCCAACATGCGCATTCCTTCACGCCAGTAGGCCTCACTTTGCACAGGATCATTGTCACCGCAGCGAGCGAGTATGGCTCCACCAAGATAGCAGATAAAAACATGGAAAGCCCCTTCTTGGTGACACTGGATGCCTACCAAGTGATTCACTTCATCGCGGCCCAAGGCTGCCATAAGCGTTGGTAAGCTCATGTGTTGCAGGCCTTTATCTGTTTGAACTCTAAGCAGTGGGTCGGTAAGTAGGTTCATGTCGCTTCCTCCAATCCATACCGACTATAATGGTAATAACGATTAGCACAACGCAGGATGGTCACATCAGTTTTTATATCCTCCACATTAACGACCTCTTCAGGTTGTTCTGGTGCCAAATGGCCGGGGATGACAATTTCATGGATTGTTTGACCAAACGGACTGGTCACAGGTTTATTAAGGCGGAGTCGCAAGCTATCTGCACCAAGACGAACGGTCACTTTACCCCCTGCTTCATTAAACTCAAATTCACCAAAATACT
>CAYMKM010000196.1:0-2465 GCA_964390985.1 uncultured Clostridia bacterium
ATTATGCTACCAGCTTCGTATAAATTGTCCAAATCGGTTAGGGGGCTATAGAGAGCCAAGGACAGCATCGAACCAAACATAAATTTTTTTATCAGGTAAATCCGCAAAAGGGACATCAATTCCCCAAGATAAATCTCTAGTGGCGGCCCGATCTTGCAATCCTTCATTAAGATACCTTTGGGTTAAGCCAATAGCATTTTCTCGCCATGTTTTTGTTTTTAGTAATTGCTGTAATGGTTCGGCTAAGGCCGAAAGACGAAAATATAATTGCGCAGAGGGGTGAAATTGTGGTTCGCTACCACAAATTTGGCAACGTGGCTCTTTGAGATCGCCATAACTTAACAAAGCACCGCATATTTCACATTGATCACCTCGTACATCTTGAGCACCACAAAAATTGCAGATACCCTTTATGTAGCGGTCTGGTAAAAAGCGTTGCTCGTTAGGGCAATAGGCCTGTAGTTCTGTTCGCTCATATAACCACCCCAAATTACGCAAACGACTAAATATTTCTTGCACACGTTTGCCATGTGCCGGATGTGCTGTGTGCCAATAAATATCATATGTAAATCCAAGGCGTTTAAAGGTAGAGGTGAATTCGCCGTGATATAAAGCGGCAATTTCACTGGGGTGGCGTCCTTCTTTCTCACTTCTCACCGTAATGGGTGTACCGTGACAATCGGTGCCCGAAACATAAAGAACAGGATGCCCTTTTTGCCGAAAATACCGCGCTAATACATCTCCGGGCAGTAGGGCGGCAACATGGCCCAAATGCAACGAACCATTGGCATAAGGCCAGGCACCACCAATGAAAACCGGGTTTATTGCCATAACAAACGCTCCTTTTTGGGTAATAAGGTAAAAGAAAAAGCCACGGTCTCCCGTGGCCTGCACATAATATAGGTTGATACCCCTATACTATTGCCCTAGGTGGTAATCCACAGGGAGAAGGTAGCTAGCCTTGTAGCACATCATCATATTCATGAAATTTACATGTATGGTCATTTGTGTTCTCCCTGCGCGCAAGATTATTGTTCGCATTTTAGCATGACCCCGGCAGTAATGCAAGATACTACTTGTCATTGCTAATAACGCCGAAGAGTATTTTCACTATGATAAGCAGCCCCATTGCTTGATACAACGAAATAGACTTCAGGCCAAACAGATCAGGCATTAGCCAATTCCAAAGCATCATGAATGCCCAACTTGCTAGAAATACTAACCCAGCTAAGACCGCTAACCCTAGTAATACCATTCCGATGATGAGCAGTATTTTCACGACAATGTGGTAACGCTTATAGTTGAAAACGTCGAAATTGAATTTAGGCATTACGATCGATCCTCCTCATTTGTGGTTTCGAGAAACGTCATTTTTAGCCGGGAAACAGCTCGACTCTTGCGCGTTAAAAGTGTACCTATTGGTACGTTCATTTCGCGAGCTAGATCAGCGAATTTACGACCAGCAAATTCTGTGGCCAGTAGCACTTCTCGTTCATTTGCTGGTAGGTTGTTGATGGCCCGGTAAAGCTGCTCTTGTAACTGGCGTTGCTCTACTTGTATAACTACATCGCTTTGCGCGTCAGCCAGCAGGTTGAGTAAATGTACTTCACCCTTGGCGGTAAGAGATGCATCAATTGAATCCATCGGTTGGTGAGTGCGATATAAATCCAGCACTCTATTCCTGATGGATCGGTATAAATAGGCTGCTAGCCGATCAATAGGGGGAGTACCGCTAGGACGTGCGAACAAGCAGACAATAACATCGTGAACCACATCCTCGGCATCCAATGCGGTTAATTTATTGACAAAGCGATCTGCATAACGTACCAGCCGTTGGTACTCTGCTGTTATGAAGTTTGTGATGTCATATTTTTTCATTCTCATACTTATATAGACGTAATAACGCTGCGTTTATTGCAAAGTATCGCCTTATTATGTCAATATAGTACCATGGGTTTATAAGGAGTGAACTGGAATGCCCAAAGGTATTTTAATCTGCGATTTAGGCCGTGTTAAATCGGTAGCCGCATTATGTAACAACTACGGGTTGGGCATTGAACTGCAAGGCCATTATCGCCACACACTCGCCTATTATTATGGCCTATGCGCAGGCCAGCATATTGTTGCTAACAGATAACGGCATAAAACCGGTGGAATATACGGAAACAGAGCATTACCAAATCACCAAACAATTTATGGATAGACCCGATCGCATGCTACGCATATTGATGGAACCGGAAGATGGTTAATAACGAGGTAATCATATATGCCGAAAACAAGTTATATCAGCACTGTTCTTCAACATATCGAAAACCACCTAATGTCGAGCATCGACCCCGAAAGTATTGCGAAACAGCACTTTATCTCACTGAGTCAGCTATACCGCGATTTGTATGCTCTCTTGGCCGCAGCTAACTTAACCCAAGCCGAACGGTACGTTGGGGCGGTTGACGATTTTATAAATG
>CAYMKM010000197.1:0-2461 GCA_964390985.1 uncultured Clostridia bacterium
ATTCATGCTGGTGAGTTCACTACAATCATAAACATTTGGTCCGTTATGTACAGGGTTATTTTCATATAGCCCCTCGTTTTATTTTTTCAGATGAAGCGCTAAAAGTAAGGGTAAAGGTTTCACCCCTGTTTTCACAGGCCCTTGCTTTTCGCGCTACATCTGAATGTTTCCTCTTAGGGGCTAAGGGTATATATGTGCACTAGGTGCACAGTGAGTTGAGTGTGAAGCGCCGGCGGTGGTGGATTATGGGCCAGCAATAAATGTGTGAAAAAGATGCCTATTCCATTTTCGAGGGGAGCATCTAACTGGAAAACTGGCGAAAAGTGGGCTTGCCATTGCACTGCATACAATCGAGTAATGCTTAGAGCTGGTCGTTCGCATGAAATGTATTTGCTTTCGGTCTCATGAAGACCTTCGAGCCAATTGCATTTAGCCCGTTTTCTACAGCGCCTATTTATAAAGAGAATAGCAGTGGCGCCTGTGGGTATGTGGGCAAGTCAGCAAATTGCTGTTAAAGTGCGATCTAGAGGCTCGGCTTATTTGCTTTGTCACCCTAGTCGTTGGGTGCCACGAAATAAAACCTAATTGTACAATAATCTTCTGTAACGCAAGAATGCCACCAAACCCTGACTACATAAGGCTATAATGGCATTTTTCGCTTGGATAACTGCAGAAATCAGGATTTTACCGGATCATGCTCTGTTTTGTCAAGTGCCAAGCGAAAATCAGTTAGTAGCGGTTGTATAGCCTGGAAATTACGTTTGGTTGCTAGAAGATCAACTAGAACACTGCCAATAATAATGCCATCTGCGGCATGTGCTATTTGTAATGCTTGTTGTGGATGAGCAATGCCAAAACCTACGGCCAGCGGTTTGTCGGTTTGCCGACGTATACTTGCTAAAAATTTACCCAATGTTTCTGGTAGTGTTTCCCTTACTCCAGTTACACCTTTTACGCTGACACAATAAATAAAACCAGTCGCCAGGCGGGCTGCGTTGGCTATTTGTGTGGGCGTGCTGTTAGGTGCTATTAGTGGAATTAAATCCAACCCGGCGTTTGCAGCAAAATTAGCCATATTGCTGGCTTCACTGACAGGTAAATCAGCCACAATTACTCCACTTACCCCAGCCCTTGCGCAGGTGGTAGCAAAAGAGGATTCACCTCGGCTACATATGGTGTTGTAATAACATAGTAAAACTATAGGTGCTTGCGTAACAGAGCGTAAGCGTTTCACTAGCTCAATAACGCCATTAAAAGTAGTACCACTAGCTAAAGCTCGCTTAGCGGAAGCCCGAATTGTAGGCCCATCGGCCAGTGGATCAGAGAAAGGAACACCTAGTTCTAAAATATCAGCACCGCTCTGCAAACAAGATAAAGCAGCAGCATAGGTGAAATCGAGATCCGGATCACCAGCTGTTAAGTAAGTAATGAGTGCCTTCTTGTTTTCTTTACGTAATTGATCGAAGCAATTTGCTATAGCGTTCATTTGTTCGCTCCCCTTTACGCACTGCAGATAGTAGTTGCGCCACTTTGTGAAGGTCTTTGCGCCCTGGAGACCTTTCTACCCCGCTACTTACATCAATACCAAGAGGTTGCACGGTAGATAAGGCTTCACCAACGTTTTGTGGTGTTATTCCTCCCGCTAAAATTAAAGGGTAAGCTTGCGCAACTTCCTGGGCTAATTGCCAATTACCTGTTATACCAGTGCCACCTGGTTGACCGTTTACGTAGGTATCAAGCAATAAAGTGTGAACACCGCTATCTATATACCTAGTTAGTAAGGTCTTTGGCACTAGGTTGTTTGATAATTGCACGGCTTTAATGACCCGAAATCCTTGGGCAGCGTAGGCGGCGGCTACCATTGGTGATTCATGCCCGTGCAGTTGAATTGTATCTATCCCTGTTTGCGCTGCTATATGCAGTACCTCATGCTGTGGAGCATCAACAAATACCCCCACGCACTGTATGTGACACGGCAGAGCGGCAAATATAGCAGCAGCTTGGTGCATCGATACTCGCCGTCTACTGCCAGCAGCAAATACCACTCCTACTGCATCTACACCCAATTTGGCTATTTTCGCGGCTTCATCGGAATCGGTCAGGCCACACACTTTTACCCATACTCTATTTACTTTCATAGCAAGCTCTTTAATGCAGCGGCATGGTCAGCCTGCCGCAACAGTTGTTCACCCACCAACACGGCATCCACTCCATAAGTGCTTAAGTCCATCACATCTGCCGGAGATCGAATGCCACTTTCACTCACCAGGGTACAGTTGGCTGGTGCTAAGGGCGCTAAGCGTTTTGTTACAGCTAAGTTGGTATGGAATGTGGTTAAATCTCGATTGTTAATGCCAATGAGACGGGCGGGTAAACCAGCTGCTATATCCATCTCTTTTTTTGTATGCACCTCAACTAGTACATCTAACTCCAATTTATGTGCTTGAATAAAAAGCTCTTG
>CAYMKM010000198.1:0-2451 GCA_964390985.1 uncultured Clostridia bacterium
GGGCACTGCTAAAGGAGCCACTCACCCCAGCGCATACCTCGAACCCCCGATAGCTGCCGTGAATGGGGGCAACATCAGCTGTTGTGTATTGCTGCAAATCATCCCAGACAAGAATGCCGCCATTCTCTTCCATATCAAGCGATATATCATTACTCATCGTACCAGAGTAAAAATCATCAGCGCCAGAACGAGCAACCCTACGTAGAGAACTGCCGTAATCCTCTTGAATCAACCGCTCACCAAGCCGACGAGGCCGGGAAAACGACGATGCATCTTCAGATAACGGACAAGTGATGTGCGCCCACTGGCTAGCTAGGTACTTTTCTACCACAAAACCGGTGCTAGCCAAGACCTCTGCTGGCTCTATCAACTCAGCCCAGCTAATTTTGCCGCTACCAAAACGCCGAAACACATCCCAAAGTCCTTTAACAACACCTGGAATCATAATCGATTGATACCCGTATTGATGATTATCAACGCCGGGCAACCGGGCAGAACCCATTGTGCAGGAACAATCGAGCAGTAGCGTCTCCTGCGTAGGTCCGTGATGCAACTGAAACAACCCCGTGCCGCCAATACCGCATTGCATCGGGTTTGCTACTCCTTGTACAAATACTGCTGCTACCGCTGCATCAAAGGCGTTACCACCCTTATCTAGCACTTCCTGACCAACTTTTATGGCCAGTGGTTCTGGCGCATTCACCAACCCGCTCATCGCCTACGCCCCTTTTCCCAGCTATATAGGAGTGTTTGGCTACAGCCAGCCTAAATCCTGCGCGCCAAACAGTCGCTGTCAATTTGACACCGACTGTTTTACCCATAAAGTGTTATAATAATAACGATCAGGCCTCTTTAGCGCTCGGGGATGGTTTGGAACTACCATTCATGTTAATGCTGGTAGCTTCGGCTTTAGCTTTGTTTTTATAGGATTCACTGCGATAATCAGTGATATGGAATCCCGATCCTTTAAAAACAATATTGATGTTATGGCTAATGAGACGTTTTACTAAACTGCCACAATGTGGGCAGTTAGTTAATGCCTCAGCAGTAATGGGCTGCACATACTCAAAATGACCACATTTTTCGCAGCGATAATCGTATGTTGGCATGCATTGTGCCCCCTATTATAATATACAGATGCTAGGATATGAGAATGGCCGCCAGTAGGCGCCCAATGTTAGCCCAAAACAGGACCAACGGCCCTGCACCTTTTGCACAAACAATAATATAGTCTTCCTAAATGACCAGTGTCAAGCCCGTTTGCCTATTACTGTGATGGGTAAAGCTAATTACAATGCTTAAACACAGGAATGACAGCAAATTTGGGCAGGGGCTTTGTGGGGTTCGGCGAACGTTATGCTATCAGTAGCGCTTTAGTGCAGTGTAAATCGCCAATGCGCGCCGACAACGGCGCTCCCGGAGAGTTTACCGTCCTGCGGGCAGCATGGCATCGGTGGCCGCTAGGGTTTTATACGCTCTACATGGCCTACCCGCAGCTTTAGTTAATACGCTTAAGGAGTGATCTTATGGAGTATCAGGAGACATATAACGGCGGCTATCAGGATGATGAAGCACCTATTATCACGGTAGAGAATCTAGTTAAAGAGTATCGAATTAGCCCTAAGAAAAGCGTAACCGCCATCAATGATGTTTCCTTAAATGTGTGGCGGGGCGAATTCATCGCCATCACCGGACCCACTAGTTCGGGTAAATCAACCCTATTGCAGATGATCGGCTGCCTTGATAGACCCACCTCGGGAACCATCAATATAGATGGTGAAGAAGTGACAAAGCTGCCCACAAATTCATTACCTAGAATACGGGCTGAAAAAATGGGCTTTATTTTTCAAGCCCATCACCTGGTACCCACACTAACTGTCATTGAGAATGTTATGCTACCTTTGCGTTACCGCAAAGTGCCCCAAGCTGAAGCCGAACGCATGGCTGCCGAATGGCTTATTAAGGTGGGCTTGGAAAACCGTATGTATCACCGGCCTTCTGAGCTGATTGGCAGCGAACAGCAACGTGTGGCTATCGCCCGAGCCCTGGTGAACAGCCCTATTATTATACTGGCCGATGAACCCACGGGTGATCTTGATACCGATGCCAGCCAGCAACTGCTGGAACTCATGCGCGGCTTGAACTTCGAATACGGCCAGACTTACCTTATTGTCACGCAGCATGAAGAGGTAGCAGCCATGTGCGATCGGATAGTTCAAATTGAAGATGGTCGCCTTGTTTCCGATACTGCTTTCCCCGAGCATAACGGCTCATACAATGGGGCAGATGATGCCGATACAACCGACATCACCGATAATAAGTAATAATTGGTCGGCTCTTTTACTAACCATACTCACACCAGCCTCACAACATGAGGCTGGTTTTTTATTTGCGCTCGGTTAAACTTTACATTTATAGGACATGATATCCAGGCAAATATGCCAATTAAGC
>CAYMKM010000199.1:0-1199 GCA_964390985.1 uncultured Clostridia bacterium
CTTGTAGTTTTACCGAGTTGATATTTTATGTCCTGGACTTGTTCAACGTACGCAGACACTTGGCACAGGCTTTCACTTTCTGCATGCGTCCGTTCAGCAACACCTGCGTCGTTTGTAGATTGGGGCGTTGTACTCGTTTGCTACGACCCAACACATAGTGCCGTTCGCCGCGGCGCGGCACATTGTTGACAGAAGTTGGTTTTTTACCGCACAACTCACACTCTCGTGACATGGTGGAGGCCTCCAAAATAAAGCTCCCCGGGCGAACCCGGGGAGAGCCTTAAACAAAGTCAAGGCAGGGGTGCGACCGCTAAAATAATTAGGCCAATCTCCGATAGTCGCAGCAAACTAGCCGCCCAACCAATGCCCGATACACCATCAAATAATGGCGCCAACCTATCATGGCGTCCCACTACTGGTGCAGTAGTAGTATTAGATGGAAATGCGTTACCGAAGCGCGCACGTTGGCGGTTAGCATTGTTATGCTGCAATTATCGAGACGCCGGCATACGAAGCCTCCTTGGTCGCACTGACCTTCTTGCCGCTCTATTGTACCGGGCGGCAATTAAAGGAGTCAAGTTTTTATCACTGTTTACAAGCTTCCGCACGCACGGATCAAAAACTGTCATCGCCAGTGTTAAGGTGACCCAGGTTCGCCGGGAATGAATGACCCACCCTACCCACCCTACCCATCACCCTACCCACCACCCTACCCACACCGCCACATACTGGCGTAGCCCAGTCCCAATTATTATGATAAAGTGTAGAGAGACTATTGGGGAGTTGCGATGCGGATGCATGGCGCGAAGAGGTTCAGCGAAGGGCTTCGTATTACACTAACTGAACGGAATCTGTGCATCCTTGTCCATTCGCTCTTTAGTGCCTGGATGCTGTCTTTTCTCTTTGAAGGGCAGATCCTTTATGCCCTTATGCGTACTTACCAGGTTTCCCTGAAGGCGATGGTCTTTGGTGGTATCGCAGCTCACTTCGTAGGTCTATGTTGTGGCTGGTTGTTCCTGCGCACAAAAAGCGATGCGAAACGGCTGTACCTCATTTCTTATCCTATTTTTATAGCTACTAGCGCCATATTTTTCTTCCCGCCATCCCACTTGTGGACCGTTGCCATCATTATAAGCTCGTTGCTGGCCGGCATTTGTGTGGCAGCCTGGGGCTTCTATTTAAAGAGCAGCACTCCCAGG
>CAYMKM010000199.1:1299-2449 GCA_964390985.1 uncultured Clostridia bacterium
GAGCTGGTACTGGGCTGTTCCTTACATCGTTGCCATTGCCATTATGCGCAATCTGCCTCGCACAGCAAATCGAACCTACATCCTTTATACGGCCATCGCTATGATGGGACTCTCCTTTATTGCCTTTGCGATTGTCAAGCCGTCTGCCCTCGGTTACCTGTTGGTTAACACCCTCATGCTAGGTGCCTTTGGTATTTTCGATCTATTCTGGTGGAGCATATTTGGGGAGATGCTGGATCTTCACAGCAACCCTGCCAAAATCCTTGGTGTTGGCCTTTCTGCGAACGTTTTGGGTGTGCTTGCGGGTGGATTCGTTGGCAGTATTCTCTTTTCGGCCGAACTACAAAGCCTGCAAACAACCCTGTTGGCACTCGCTGTGGTCTGCGTGACATCAGCTCTTTTGCCGCCCTTGCACAAGCACCTTTCTGTGTTACTTCAAGATCACATCTTCTTGACAACATATTCAGCAGAGGCAATTAATTCGCACGCTGCGCCAGATCAACCCGCGCCAGATCAACATCAACCCGCGCCGGCATTTATCGGCCTTTCCAACAGGGAATCCGAAGTAGCCGCCCGTCTACTTCAAGGGAAAACATATCGCATGATCGCCTCTGAACTCTGCGTTAGTGAAAATACTGTCAAATACTTTGTTAAAAACATATATGCCAAATACGGTGTCCAAAGCCGCGGTCAGTTCGTTGCAACCGTGTTGGCGCAGGAAACAGACGGCCGCTCTTCCTAACACCACACACAACTCCTTACACACACACCCTACCCGAAAAAGGTAGGGTGTTCTATACCCAGACTACCCGATTCGGGTGAGTACAACCCCTACTAGCTGTGCGACAATTAACCAAGGAACTTCAACCTACCAGAAGGGACGTGTTTTCGTTGCCGAACCAGCTTGGCCGTAATAAACGACCAGCCTCCCCGCCAGTGTGGATCCTTCGGCATGGGTGGCCTGCTAGGTTAATTGGAATAATGCTCATGCTATTACTAATTGGAGGCTCAGCATACGCCAGCGAATTCGACTTCTACGCCTCGCTAGATTCCGAAGCGGTGATGAATAGCACAACCAATGCCGGGGGAACTACCTCATCAAAAGTGGGGTACAAATCCGATTTTCTCATTACAGGAAACAAAGCTGATG
>CAYMKM010000200.1:0-2440 GCA_964390985.1 uncultured Clostridia bacterium
GTAAAGCAAATTATCATTATCGAGCCATATCTCCACCTGTTGGGGAACGAATTTTCGTCCATAATACTCTTTCACTTGAATAGGTATCACTTCTATAGCTAAATTACCTTGATATGGCTTTGATTGTGGCGATGGGTTGATAAACCCATACGTGACTTCGCTTTCAATTAAGGAGTGTATTTTAACTGAGTTCTCAGCGAATATATACGGACTTGGCTGCAAATATACTTCAACTAAGCGTTGGTTTGGCCCGTAAACATTATTGTATACATTGGTGTTGCCACCTTGATAATAAAAGAAGCGAACACTTTTGTTTGGATACGGATCTATAAACCAATTATCATGTACTTCAACGTAATCCGTAGGTATGCCCCTGATTCTGATCGCTTCGTAGTTGGTAATTTCAAAAGTGTTATGGTGAATATTTACAAAATCACCCGCCATTATCAACTCCTGAGGAGTACACGGTGCCGACTGATTAGCACAAAAATCCGTACCCCCGTGCATATCAAAGGCGTGGCTAATAGCATTACCTTTTACCAAGTTGTAGCGTGCTTCATAGCCTGTACCGGCGTGCCCTGTACCTGCTATAGCATGCCGATAATGATCGAAAATGTTGGCTTCAATTAAAGCTACCGCAGATTTAAGCACTATTGGGTAGCCTAATCCGGGCCGTTTAATGTGATGCAGGTAATTGTGGTGTATATATAAATTATGACTGCCTGTACTAGCTATACCAGCATAACTCCAATTGTATACCTCGCAGTTATCGATCTCTACGTTGCTGGCCAGTACATTAACGGCTACTGAATCGGGCACTTCTGGACTAGGACCCCGCAAGCGAATCCCGGTGATACGGACATTGCTACCAGTGACGCGAAAAAATGCGGGGTAGGTTTTAAACTGATTTGTATAAATTAAAGGACCAGGACTGCCCTGGTACCCCCGATTACCAGCAATAGTGATGCCCGCACGAACGTCTATGTTTTGAAGACCGGTTAAGTTAATTTGGGCTTGAGGTTCAATGTAAATAACCTCTCCTGGCTTGGCTTGAGCTAAAGCAGTTAGAAACTCATCCCCGGTGGCCACCGTATATTGGCCACTCAATACCTGTTTACTGTAACCTTCGCCACCACCCATTGGTTCCCCGGTAGGGTTGGCATCGGCTCCATATATAGTAGCTGGTAGGGTAGCGGTGGCCAAGCCACCTGCTACCCACACCAGAAGCAAAGCACATATTATCCATACTCGCTTTAGGTGCATCGGTTATAGACCTCCATTATTCGCAACTTTGGCCCAAAAAGTACACCTGCCCTATTTGTAAACCAGCTGGATCAGCATCTCCATCAATTGAGAGGCGGAACCAATTTGTCTCTTTCGCTATTGGTGTCGAACCAATAAGCTCTAAGCGGTACCAACCGTGTTCATTGGCTTCACTTGCTTGCACTTGATAAGATACCTGCTGCCACTGCTCACCATCGGTAGAAACCCATAGAAAAACACCAGAAGGAACCTTGCTCTTGGCATAAGCAGTCACTATAAACTCTTTTACGAGTGGTACTTCCCAGGTTAAATACTCTGGCGTTAGCTGAGTACGAATTATACGACTATCATCATCGTAAAAAGTATCTTGATCCCCAATGGCATAACTCCAGCCATCTGATTTATCACTCGTGCGGCTATGATCAATTACACCAAACCAGCTTGATTCAGATGGTGCGTCTAGGTCATCTTCCATCTCCCAATAGTTATCGACCATAAAGCTAACCGTTTTTTCCAATGGTATATCTAAATTACCGCTTATCTTCAGTGAAAGCTGATGTACGCCATCCTTTAAAGATAACGTATCCACAATTACTTCTCCTGGTTTAGGTAACGCCTCTCCTGAGTAAAGTAGGGTGGAGTTATTTAACCGTATTTCTACCTGGCGAATAACAAACGGCCGTCCTAAAACCTCATCTACTTGCACTGGTAACAACTCGACAGCTAGGTTACCGCGTACGACTTGGCCTGTTTCCTGAGATGGGTTAGCAAAGCCATACATAATTCTTCCACCATCGGCCAAAGCGTAAATAACATTTGAGCCTTCTAAAAAGACAAATGGACTGGGCTTTATTAGTTCCGCAACGAGTCGTTGGTTTTTCCCGTAGACGTTGTTATACACATGGGCGTTACCGCCGCGGTAGTAACGGAACTGACAACTCTTAATCTCATTGTTGTTCAAAAACCAGTTGGAGTGTACTTCAACGTAATCTGTCGGGATGCCGCGAACTCGAATTGCATCCCAAGCGGTAATTTCGAAGGTGTTGTGATGTATATTAACATATGCACCAGCCATGATTATCTCTTGCTGGGTGCAAGGAGCAGATTGATTAGCACAAAAATCAGTTCCTCCGTGCATATCGAAGGCATGGTTAATGGCGTTCGCTTTAACCAGGTT
>CAYMKM010000201.1:0-2428 GCA_964390985.1 uncultured Clostridia bacterium
TCGGCTATGCCATATAAAACCACCGAACGCAGCAAATATGTTTCCGGCTCGCAATGACTAGTAAGAATGCGAGCCAGCGCTTCGCCATAATCCCCGGAAAGCTCTTTGGTAATCTCAGAACGGGTCATGGTCTGCGGCAAACTGAGCAGCATTTCATAAATATCGCTGGGACGTAGGTTAAGTGTATTCGGATTTACATCACGTAGGCGCATCATATGCTCAGCCAAACGTGGATACGCCTTCTTTAGCAGCATTAGGCCAAATTCATATGAAGCCACCCGCTGGTTAAAGGTATCTTTGGCATTGGTCATTTTTTGCGCTTTAATGTGCGAATTGGCCACTACCAAGCGATAATCGGCAGGGAATGATACAGAACCTTTTACGCCAAAGGGGAAAAAGCCAATTTGGGTAAGGTAACCACGGCGGCTAAACTTCATAGCGGCGTGATCGCCAGCGCCCCCACGCGAGCCTACATACCACTCGCCTTCACCGCACATATCCACAAAATCTTGCGGGGTAACCTGCATGCTGTTTAGTGCCGCCGCTGCTTCAGCCGCCGCTACCACAATGGATGACGAACTAGATAACCCGGCGGCAACGGGGATGTTGCCCGTTACAACGGCATCGATGCCCCGAATGCGTACGGCGCGGAATTGAAACTGCAAGCGTAAAAAAGCCGCCTTAACATAATTGACCCAATTACCTTTGGACTCTTTTACCAGGCCTTGCACGTGATCATTGTTAATATAATCCAGCCAATCGTGCCAGGGCAGATCTGCCACCTCGGCACCAATGCGAAACTGCGCATCCGGATATTGCTCGGATTCGATGTTAGTAATGCGCACCAGATCGTCTTCACGGGCAGCCGCTACCAAAACTGTCTCTTTATTGATAGCCATCACATTAACATTGCCGCCCCGGTGCTCTATATGCCGGCCCATTAGGTTTACCCGCCCGGGGGCACGCACCAAAATCACTTTGCGTTCAGTGCCAAACCGCTCGGCAAAGGTGAGCAAGGCCTTTTTATAGACGGCAATGCGTTCTTGCCACAGGCTTAAATCTCGCCCGTAAATATCGGTCATTAATGCTTCCAGGCCTGGTCCACCTGTGGTAAGCAAGGCTAACCAGTTATGTACCGAGCGGTAACTGCCGGCTGGCAACTGTGGTTCGCTTACACTTACCTTTGCTAGCCGCTGGCGGAATTGCTCTTCTATTTCAAGCAGCTCTTCCGGGTTGTTGTAGGTGAGAATATCAGCGGGGTCCAATAGGCAATGGCGCACTCGGTAAGCCGATTTACCTTCGGCGTTAAGCGCATTGGCCAAGTAGTTGACACCATCAGTAAGATACTCTTCTTTTTGGGCGTTATCTGTTGTTAACCAACGTAAACCTTCGTATAATGCCGGCGCTTTAAAAATGTATAATGCCGCATTTTGAAACATAGCTTCGTTAGCCTGTGCCACGGTAAAGCGGGAGTGGCCCAAGCTAAGCAAATATGGGTCGGGACCCATGGCTTTGTAAGCTTGTGCAAGCGCATGTAAGTCCTTTTTTTGCAAAGCTTCGTCTATTACGCCCAAGGCCATCCGCCGTTTGGTAGGATCGGGCATTGTTGCTTCTACCTGCTCAGCTAAGGATTCTAACGCCGCCGCTGCCTCGGTATGTGCGCCAGCACCACCTGCGGCGTGCGCACCCGCCGCCGCTATTTCATCGCCCGCCGCATTTATCACTTGTAAAGTGGATTCCAATATGGCCGCCTTTTGTATATCTCTTGTTTCAATTATGCCAGCAAAGGAAGAATCGTGGTGCACAAGCACCCGGCCGCCTTCGGAATTGGCTAACCGCGGCAATACGCCCACAGTGGCATCGGCATCGTCTTTGGCAAATGAGGTGAGTAGCTGCGTAACTGCTTTGGGGTCAATGAGTTTATCGCCCATGGTTACAATCACTGGGTCATTATAACCAATGGCCTGCAAAGGCGTGACCCCCACCCGGGTAGCATTGCCGGTGCCTAGTTGCTGCTGCTGATATATAAATAGTGTTCCTGGGTATTCGTTACCTACTGTTTCTACCACCTGACCAGCCATGGCCCCCACTACAATAGCAAAACGATGTACGCCTGCTTGAGTAAAGGCATCCATCACCCGTAGAATGGCTGGCCGTCCAGCAATGGGGAAACAGGCTTTGTGCATGGTTTTGGAGCGCATGCGCGTCCCCCGGCCGGCTGCGAGAATAATGCAGATGGGTTGATTACTATTCATCAATCCTACTCCCAGTTACAATTTTAATGCCATGCAAGCGTATGGCGTATAGCTTTGATAACATCATCTGTGCGCGGATAGTAAGCTTCTTCTAGTGACTTACTTGAAGGTGCCGGTGTATCGGGAAGTGTAATGCGAGCAATTGGTGCTTTTAAATCACTAAAAGTTTGCTC
>CAYMKM010000202.1:0-2420 GCA_964390985.1 uncultured Clostridia bacterium
TATTAAGGAGGCGCACCCAATGAAAGGTGTTCGGCTAATTGACAGTCACCAACATGTTTTTTGGCACGGTCGCGACGATAAAGGCTTGCTCGCCGATATGGATGAGCATGGTATTGAAAAAGCCTGGTTATTAACGTGGGAAGAGACTCCCGAGCAAGCGGGTGTCAGTGGTTACCTACGCACGGTTGACCCTCGCTACCATTACCCTAATAACGGAGCTACAGTTTTACCTTTGCAGACTGTAATAGAGACCTGTCGGTTATACCCCGACCGATTTATCCCGGGTTACTGCCCGCACCCCTTAGATCCATACGCTATTGAAAAACTGTCCGCTGCTGTTGATATTCATGGCGTAAAAGTGTGCGGTGAGTGGAAATCATGCATTCTCATGGATGACCCACGCTGCATAGAGCTACTGCGTTTTGCTGGTAGTAAAGGTTTACCCGTAGTTTTTCACCTTGATGTACCTTATTTACCACCCAACGGCGGCCGTTATGTAGGCAATAATGTGTGGAAAGGCGGCACTGTGAGTAATTTGGAAAGGGCTATACAAGCCTGCCCCGACACCACATTTATTGGCCATGCCCCTGGTTTTTGGCGGGAGATGCACGGCGATGCCGATAATTACCCGGATAACTACCTCAAAGCACCTTTGGCCCCCGGTGGACGCCTATTACATTTGTTCGATGAATACCCCAACCTTTATGCCGATTTATCAGCCGGAAGCGCCCGGCGAGCTTTAGGCGCAGACCCCGATTTAGCTCGGCAACTTCTAATAAAACATGCTGATCGCTTCCTTTTTGCTAGAGATTGTTACGGTGGCGATTTATTAGCTTTCTTAGAAACAATGAATCTACCCATGGAGTTATGGCGCCAAATTGGTCACGAAAACGCTGAACGTTTACTGGCATAATTGGCAAAAGCAGGAAGTAGGCTGCATTGCCAAGAAACATTGCGGTGAATTCCATAATGGGAGGGGGCATCTATATGGTCGTAAGGCACTTAAATAGAATTACCGTGCCTTGCTTACTGGTTATTTCGGTATTATTGGCCGTCTCATGCTCTTGTTTCGCCCAAGATAGCACCGATGCTGCAGCCGCTGCTGTACTTGAGGAACTAGATCAGACTACTGCTACGCTTCCCGGTGAATGGCATGAACTCGGCCAGTTATTAATGGCCATTATTGACCAACGTTCCGAGCTCTCGCTCACCATTAAGTCCGATGCAATTATCCGCAAATACGTTGAAGAAGCGTTAACCGATCTAAAACAAAAGCTGACCGATAGCGATACCAAACTGGAGGATTTAAACACCGAGGTAAAAACATTTGTAGATGAGTTGCGTAATTTACTGCTCGCTCATGATCAACAGCTTAATGATATGGAAATTAAAATAGCCACCTTTACCGATCAATCAAGCAAAGATTTCGCGACTCGCACTAGTCAACTGCAACTGCAAGTAGATGAACAAGCTAAACAAATTACCAAGCTTCAGGCCGAAAATGCCGGATTGCATAAACGTTTTTGGATAAGTACCAGCATGGCTGCTTTAGGTATTATTTTAGCCATTGCCTTAAAATAACGGGGACCTAAAGGTCCCCGTTTGCCGTTAGGGGGCGTTTAGCGCATGCCGACACATTCGTATTTATTTATAGTTCTTGCCTTTTTTTGCTTCGCATTCTACATAATATATGGACGCCGCCAGCGGTTCGGTAAACCTTCGTATTGCTATGAATCACTATTCCTTCATAATTTTGATGCAATCTTACTTGTAGATCCTGATGGCAAACCAGTGCAAGCCAACTCAAAGGTTAGTGAAATAACTGGTTACTCTGTTGACGAGTTATTGGATCTGAATCCCTTATCGCTAGTGGTACGCACAGATCGGTCAGTAGCTATTGCTATGTTCAATGCGGCACTGATTGAAAACCCTCAAGTTGTCGAGCTGCGTATTTTACATAAACAAGGGCATCAAATTGATCTAACGTTAAAGGCTGTTCCTGTTAGATCGGATGATAAACTAATAGGCGTACACTTAATAGGTCGAGATATCACCAGTCACAAAGTGGAACAAGCCAACCTGCAATCGTTTGCTTGTCGGGAGAAAGTTGTTGCCAACCTTGGTTTACACGCACTTTTAGTGACCGATCTACAGATACTGCTAGACGATACGGTTAGCCAATTGTCACACATTCGCTCGGCCGATTATATTTGTGCAATGAAGTACGATGCAATTAAGGGTGTTTGCCAATCGCAAGCCATCTGGCCACCGCACTTACCTGCGCAATTGCCTCCTGAATTGCCAGCGCAAAGCACCGCCTCTCACATGGGTTATGCCCTACATGTGAATGAACCGGTAATCATTCATGATGTAGCAATGGAGAAACGTTTTGATACTTCATATCTGCTGTCAGTAGGCGT
>CAYMKM010000203.1:0-2402 GCA_964390985.1 uncultured Clostridia bacterium
CAACTGGCAGATGGCTATACTGATAAGGCGCCACGCGGCGAATATGTGGTTATAATAGAAGGTCAGACAAAAAATGACGAACACAAATTAGATCATGCGCAAATGGAACAGTTGTTGAAAACCACCCTGGCAGAGGGTGTTTCGGTGAGTGAAGCGGCTCGTTTGGTCGCCAATCAACTTGGCTTATCACGCCGAATAGTATATCAGGCCGCTTTAGATTATTGTAAAGATCGCCAGTAGTGTAGCCGTCTTTACCGGATAAAGCGAAAGATAAAAGCAGCTAACCCCGCTGCTACAAGGGGACCAGCGGGAATACCACCCATAAAGAAGACACCAAATACGGAGCCAAGCACCATTCCTACCATAATGTCAGGTTGCTTGGTGAGTAGATTAACGCCATCGGCTGCTAGGCAAGCACTAATTGCACCAATTATTACAGCAACTGCTCCAGATGAGGTAAGTAGTGAACGGAGAGCGATGTTCATACCCACACGCCCACTAGCAAATGGTAGGAGAAAGCTGATTAAAAGAAAAGTGATCCCTAATTGGCTGGAATAATGCTCAAAGAATCCAAACAAGCCAGAGATGGGAACAAGCTGCAATAAAAGGGCAGAGGCTGCAGCTAAGGCAACTAAATTGTTTCCACCGAGCAAACTTACAGCCAATACAATACATAACACGACGTATCCGCTATGCATACTTACCCCCCTGACGGAAGTGTATGAGCGGTATAGGGGCAAAGATAACCTGATAGGAGGCACCACGTTGGGAAAAGGCAATTTCTATATAACCACACCAATTTATTATCCTAGTGATCATCTACACATTGGGCACGCCTATACTACGGTATACTGCGACGCCCTAGCCCGCTGGCATCGGTTTAAAGGCGAGGACGTATTTTTCCTTACTGGTTCTGATGAACACGGTCAAAAAATTGAGCGGGCAGCAGCTGCTGCTGGACAGCAACCCAAGGAGTATGTAGATAAAATCGTGGCCACATTTAAGGCGCTATGGGCCAGATTAGGCATTTCATACGATGACTTTATTCGTACTACAGAGGATCGTCATCACAATGTGGTGCAAGAGATTTTCCGTCGTCTTTATGAGCAGGGGGATATTTATAAATCTACTTATACGGGTTTATACTGTACGCCTTGTGAGTCGTTTTGGACAGAGAGCAAGTTGATCGATGGTAAATGTCCCGATTGCGATCGGCCTGTGGAGTTGGTGGAAGAAGAGAGTTACTTTTTCCGCATGTCTAAGTATGCGCCGGCTTTATTAGCTCATATCGAAGCGCATCCACAGTTCATTCAACCAGATAGCCGCCGGCACGAGATGATAAGTTTTATCAAACAAGGGTTAGAGGATTTATGTGTATCGCGCACCACTTTTGACTGGGGTATTCCGGTGCCTGTAGATGAAGGCCATGTCATTTATGTGTGGATTGATGCACTGACCAATTACATCACTGCCGCCGGTTACCAGCAAGATAATGAGAAGTTTGCACGCTGGTGGCCAGCAAATGTGCATGTGGTGGGGAAGGACATTTTACGTTTTCACACTATCATTTGGCCAACCATTCTGATGGCCGCTGGCATACCTTTACCCGAGCAGGTTTATGGTCATGGTTGGGTATTGGTAGACTCTGGTAAGATGTCAAAATCAAAGGGCAATGTGGTTGACCCTAATGTTTTGATAGATGAGTTTGGTACCGATGCTATTCGCTATTTCCTATTACGGGAAGTAGCATTTGGCCAGGATGCAAAATACGCCCGCCGTAGCTTGGTGGAGCGGATTAATGCCGATTTGGCTAACGATTTAGGAAATGCATTACACCGGAGTTTATCTATGTTAGAGCGCTTTTGCGGTGGCGTGGTGCCCGCACCAACGAACGATAGCCCAGCCGACACAGCTTTACAGGAGCTAGCTGCAGAAGTATGCACAAATGTGGATAAACAGCTGCTTGATTTGCACGCTAACCTGGCTCTTATAGAGATCTGGCGCTTGGTGGGTGCAGTGAACAAATATATTGACGCGAATGAGCCATGGGCCCTGGCAAAGGATGAAGCTAAAAAGGGTCGGCTAGATAACGTTATGTATCATGTATGCGAGACTCTACGCATTATCTCCCTGCTGGTGACACCCTTTATGCCTAGTACAGGAGAAGCGATGTGGTCGCAGCTGGGCTTGGATAATATATCTGCGTGTGGCCAGTCAGACTTACGTTGGGGTGGTTTAGCAGCTGGTACGCGGGTGGCCAAAGGTGCTCCATTATTTCCTCGTATTGATGTAGCAGTAGCGTTGGCCGAGGAAGAAGAGAAGGCACCAGCAGCCTCACCAGAACCAGTGGCCGAAGCACCGACCAAAATCGATGGAGGTCCAACAATGCCGACAACAGAAAA
>CAYMKM010000204.1:0-2368 GCA_964390985.1 uncultured Clostridia bacterium
CGGCTATAAACTGGACGGGTGTGGCCAGTGCGAAGTGAAAAATCGGTGAAATTATGGGCGTTCTTACAAACATAGTAAGCATTAGCGGTAATGAAAGCGCTATAGAGAGCCACAACATACGTTGCTGATCGCGCATATTATCCAGAGAATCTGCAACATTCATAGTGACAACCTGGTAACCTAGTGATGTTACCGCTTCAGTAATAACATCGGTGTTTATAGCATCGGCATCGTACTCAACTGTGGCCTTGTTAGTAGCAATATTAACATTGGCGCGCCATACATTTGGCAAAGAGGATAGCTTGCGTTCCAGGCGAGCAGCACAAGACGCACAGGACATGCCTTTTATCTGTAGGGTCGCCTTCGTAGGGTTGCTTATTATTCGCGCTCCTTTATTTTGGTGTCCTTTGAATTATTCCACCACCTACTAGCAGATCATGCATATACCAAACGACGGATTGACCTGGGGTGATGGCCCGCTGAGCTTCAGAAAAACGAGTGATAACACGGCCGCTAGACAAAGGAGTAATAGTGGCGTTAGCGGCTGCAGCGTGGTGACGAATGCGTGCTAAAACTGCAATAGGTTCACTAATACCCGCTAATGAAACCCAGTTAATTTCATCAGCTATAAGGTTACTTTGGTAGCAATCTTCATAACCGCCAACTACAACAGCATTCCGCTCTACATCAATATCGACTACATAAAGTGGGTGCGGTGCGGCTAGCCCCAACCCTTTCCTTTGCCCAATTGTGTAGAAAGCTAAACCTTGGTGAGTACCTAGTTCTCGGCCAGTTGTATCGATTATCGGACCTGGTTCTTGCCTTTTTGGATAATACTCTTGTAAAAAGTGACGGTAATTGTTGTCAGCAATAAAACATATCTCCTGGCTTTCGGGCTTATCGGCCACCGATAAACCATACTCTGTAGCCATAGAGCGAATTTCCGCTTTGGTATATGACCCTAATGGGAATAAAGTATGTGCTAATTGCTCCTGCGATAATGAATAAAGAAAGTAGCTTTGATCTTTACTGCGATCGTTCCCTTTAGCCAGGCAATATCTTTTCGTCTCACTGTCCCACCAAACACGAGCGTAATGCCCGGTAGCTATGTACTCACAGTTTAGTTCCTGCGCCTTGGGCCATAACTCGCCTAGCTTTATTATCCGATTACAGGTGATGCACGGGTTAGGCGTACGGCCAGCCAAGTATTCTTGAATAAAATGGTCGATAACCTGCTGTTTAAATTGGCTGCTTAGGTCGAATACATAATGCGGTATATTCAGATGCCCAGCTACTTGCCGGGCATCTTCTATCATCTGAATTGAACAAGAGCGATCGGAGTTTAGCTGCATTGTGGCACCTACAACCTCATAACCCTGCTGTTTTAACACAGCAGCGGCCACTGAGCTGTCTACCCCGCCACTCATGGCTACTAGTACGCGTCCTTTAGCCATGTTACACCTCTGTTCGCACTCCTGCGTCTGCTACGCGTTCATCCGCAGGTAGCGGCGGTATCGGCCACCATTCGCCGCAGAATCTTACCAGTGGATGATTTAGGTAGTGTTGGTAAAAACTCCACAGTTTTAGGCACCTTATAATGTGCTAGGTGTTCTTTGCAATAAGTTGTCACTTCTGTTTGCGTCATCCGCTCATTCTCTTTTAAGCTAATAACAGCTTTAACTGATTCACCCCGTAGGGAATGCGATACCCCTACTACGGCAGCCTCTTTGATTTTAGGATGCGTGTAGAGTACTTCTTCTACTTCACGCGGGTAAACCTTCAAGCCACCCACAATGATCATGTCTTTGAGACGATCGACTATAGTAATATAACCATCAGAGTCAATACTAGCAATGTCGCCTGTATGCAGCCAACCATCGCGTAATGCCTGCTCGCTAGCGAGTGGCATACCAAAGTAACCGACCATAACATTATCGCCTTGTACTAACAACTCACCGGCTTCTCCCAGTGGCAAGTCGTTACCGTCGGTATCGACTATTCTCACACGCACACCGGGAATTGGCGGCCCAATTGTCCCCGGTTTAATTAACTGTGGTCGGTTAACAGCAACAACTGGCGAAGCTTCTGAAAGACCATACCCTTCTCGAATGGGTAATCCAAAGGTCTTTTGAAAACGGCGTAATACCGAAACGGGTAAGGGCGCTCCACCAGATATGCAAACTCTAATACCTTTTAACACATCTACAGGAATATGATTCGTGGTTAGAACTACATACATAGCTGGTACGCCAACTAATACGCTAACCCCATTATTAGTTATATTCTCCACAAACAACTTAGGCGCGAATTGCTCCATAAGCACTATTTGGCCGCCTAAGCCTATTGGTAGAAGCATACATACTGTAGC
>CAYMKM010000205.1:0-2361 GCA_964390985.1 uncultured Clostridia bacterium
CTGCGTACGTTGAACAAGTCCAGGACATAAAATATCAACTCGGTAAAACTACAAGAGCTTCCAACCTGCGCGGTTGGAAGCTCTTGGCCTATAAAGAGGGCAAAGACTACTTAGCGGCTTGTAGATAGTGTGAGGGTTATATTAACCGCTGGTTGGGTGACGAGGGCTTCTTTCAGCAAACATACCGGGCGCACGAAGATGGGGGTTGAAACGCCTCTATTGACTTACAGCAGCATATGTTGTGTTTTTGCCGCTGCCGCGTTTGGCGACCAGTTTTTTATCAATAAGAGTATTAAGCAACCGAATGGTTCGGCTCTGCGAAAGACCGTTAGCTACTTCTATCTCTCTTCTGGAGGCGCTATGGCGTCCTATCAAATAATCCATGACTTTGCGTTCCGTATCCGAAAGACCGTTTTCCTCAACCGAAACCTCATGGTGAAAATTCGTATTCGGCAGCGTTATCTTAAAGGCATTATCTGAGATCTCGAAAACTGGCTGTGCCTTTTGCCCATAATAGCACTCCATGATTTTGGGTACTCCCGTGCCAAACGCCTCAATTAAGTGCAGACGATAAAACACATCAGCAAGCCGATTATTACGCAATACGGAAACGCCCAGCATCAAATCACTATACGTTATGCCCTTCGGAAGGCCGCCTAGCGAGACGAATTCAATACGATCATCAAAAATACTGATAAGGGCACTACCGCTGTATGAGTAGTCACGGTGAACAATGGCGTTTAGTAGCGCCTCACGGATAGCCTCCGGTGGATAATCACGCATATCAATGCGCTTCAATCCCAAGAACTCCGCTCTTGTGCGGTTGTACCGATTGATGTACTCATATACATCATTGAGCTGCTTAAGTAGCGAACCCGAGAACTCCGCTCTATCCTTAAAGACCGTTTTGCAGCTGCCTTCAAAAACAGCGACCTTTACCGAGTGTACACATTGGTCGGAAAGTAGCAAGCCAAGATTTGAAAACGCACCGTCTTCTCCGAAGATACCGAGAGTTCGCTTTTGTTCGGTACCAAACTTGATGTTTTCTTCCTCGAATACCTTTTCAGCGCTAGCAAAAGTCAGTTCTTGCTTAAGCGAACGAGTAGTCTCGTAGTTGTCACCGCCAGTCTCCTTAATCATCTTTAAAATCGCGCTTTCGCTAGCTGGAACAGTTGACGCTCCCTGCCTTACGTAAACGCCCTCAGGCCTTATACCTTTTCCCGCAAGGTAGTACGGACGAGCTGTACCTCTTTGGATTGTAACTGCAATTACCATCTTACCTGCGAGTTCCCTCGTCTCGCAGCGTACAAACATTGTAACGTCCGGCTTTATTGAGTCTCTGATTGCGTTCATCGCTTTCAGCATGATCGCCTGAGTATCATCGACACCGACAATCACGCCATCGTCATCAACACCGATCAGAAGCTCTCCGCCCTCCGTATTGGCAAAGGAGATGATTGTCTTTTTGATGTCCTCTGTATATTCCCGTTTATATTCTGTCGTTAGACCTTCTTTGTTCATGCAGACACACCTCGCGCGTATACTAAGCACATTATGCTCTTTCTAATCACTATTGTAAAGCAACGTGATTCGAATCGACTAGATTCGAGTAGAACGGTAAGCAACGATGACCACAGCGATTGGCTATGCAATATGCCGCTGGAAAATGTACAAGTATTGCTCTATACCTCGCAGGTGCGAAGACATTCAGGGTGAATAATTCAACACCTTTAACAACCATACAGTGCGGAGTGGGGTAGCCAGTAATGAGAAAATATATGGCATTCTTCATGGCAGTTATAATAGCAATGTGTTTCGTAAACGGATGCACTGCGGCCGAAATGCTCCTCTCACCAAGACAGACTAATGAGCGGACTAACCTAAACTATACGGATATAAGCCCTGGGTCTCTGGATTTATCCCTTATGGAGCAAAAGCTGGCCGACCTTTCAAAACTCACGCAGACTGGTGCAAACCTGGCGACCGTTGTAGCGTTGTTTCAGGATATAGATGCGATTTACAACGAAATCTACACCACCCGCTGCCTACTCCAGCTTAATTTTTTCGCTAACAATACTGCTGACGATTATTTCGCTTTTATCAATGCGCAAACGGTTGAAGCATATGCGCTTGAGATGGTCTACCAGGCAGGACACCTGATCCTTGACACCCAACACCACGACGCCTTTGCCCAATGGCTCGGAGACGACAGCATAGTATCCGCTATGGAGCAGCACGTAGCTGCCAATGATACCGTCGTCGCACTTCGCACCCAAGAAATAGAACTGATAATGGCTGTGAACGCCGCGAATCAAGGCGATTTCAGTAACATTGCCGTGCGTGTGGATGGCGTGGAATGGA
>CAYMKM010000206.1:0-2360 GCA_964390985.1 uncultured Clostridia bacterium
AGAAGCTGCAAATCGACCCAAAGCCTTCCCTTGATCAATGGGTGAAAGATGAGCTTGCGTATTACGGTCTAAACTGACCACCGAATCCGGTTCAAGCTGACCACTGAATCCGGTTCAAGCTGACCACCGAATCCGGCTCAAACTGACCACTGAATCCGGTTCAAGCTGACCACCGAATCCGGCTCAGACTGACCAGAGTGCTTGCCAACCATGGCTCAGTAAAGATTCTATTCATAACGAGCGATGCTGGGTAACTAAAACTAGCCAGGATGTATCGTACGCTTCCTGAACTTGTATTCAACTAGTTCAGGAGGTCTGATGCACTCATGGCATGCCGGAGGTTATCCATGCGTAAGATTTTAGAAATTCTTCGACTCCACAACGAGTCCAAACTGCCATTTAGAGCCATTGCTCGCAGCTGTTGTATCTCTCACAACACAGTTAAGGATGTGCTCGTTCGGGCTGAGGCAGCTGGCATACACTGGCCTTTGCCAGAGGAGCTAACAGAAACCGAGTTAGAAGACAAACTATACCCGTCTACCAACAGCAAACCCAAACAACCGGAAATAGACATGTCCTACATCCACACCGAGTTACGCCGTAAAGGAGTTACACTACGTCTGCTCTGGTTGGAATATAAGGAGCAATCTCCTGATGGTGTACAGTATAGCCAGTTTTGCGACCGGTATCGCCGTTGGCGAAAGCAGTTGGATGTCTCCATGCGTCAGGTGCACCGTGCTGGTGAAAAGATGTTTGTGGATTATGCAGGTCAGACAGTACCGATTGTGGATGCTAAAACTGGCGAGGTACGTAACGCACAAGTCTTCTTGGCAGTTTTAGGGGCTAGTAGCTACACATATGTAAACGCATATTGGCAGCAGGCCCTACCAGAATGGATTGAAGCTCATATTGATGCTTTCGAATACTTCGGCGGCGTGCCTGAAATTGTGGTACCCGACAATCTTAAATCTGGTGTTAAAAACCCCTGTTTTTACGAACCGGATCTTAACCCAACGTACCAAGATATGGCGACCCATTATGGTGCTGCCATAGTACCTGCTCGCGTACGGAAGCCAAAAGACAAAGCCAAAGTAGAATCGGCAGTTTTGCTAGCTGAACGATGGATTCTAGCACGGTTGCGTAATCGTACTTTCTACTCTTTGTGCGAGTTGCGGCAGGCCACTGCTGAGTTACTAGACAAGTTGAATAATGAACCATTTCAAAAGTTAGAGGGAAGCCGTCGCTCCCAATTTGAAGCTTTAGATAAACCAGCTCTCAAACCCCTGCCTACCCAGCAATACGAATTTGCTGAGTGGAAAAAAGCGACTGTCAACATCGATTACCACATTGACTTATTAAAAAATTTCTACAGTGTGCCGCATCAGTTAGTAAAAAGAGAGGTGCATGTACGGTATACCGCTACTACGGTTGAAATCTTTTTCAAAGGTGAGCGAGTAGCATCACATCAACGGCTGCACGGTAAGGGCAAGTTTATTACAGACCCTGGGCACCGACCAGCAGCACATCGTAAATATGCCGAATGGACACCCTCACGCATTATTTCGTGGTGTGAATCAGTAGGGTTTGCCACCGGTGAGCTGGCCACGCACATTTTGGAAACTAAACCACACCCGGAACAAGGTTATCGATCGTGTTTGGGCCTTATAAAGCTTGGTAAACAGTATTCTCAAGAACGGCTTGAAATTGCCTGTCGCAGAGCATTAGCTTATAAGGCATTCTCATACCAGAGCGTAAAATCTATTCTTTCTACTGGGCTTGACCAGCTTCCGCTAGATAAAGCTGCTGATTCTAGCTTGCCTAAGCAACATGAAAATTTACGAGGCAGTGAGTACTACCAAGAGGAAGGGGCCTAAACATGCTGTTACAACCGACAATGGAGAAACTAAGAGCTATGAAACTTACCGGAATGGCAGATGCATTGGTTGTTCAGATGCAAACGCCCGACACATATGATCTTAGCTTTGAGGAACGGATAGGCCTTTTAGTAGACCATGAATGGACTTACCGACAAGACAAGCGTATGGCACGTCGTTTAAGAGAAGCTAAGCTTAGGGTAGCAGCATGTCCGGAGGATATTGATTACCGACACACTAGGGGCCTGGACAAGTCGATAGTCCGCCACCTACTCACCTGCCGTTGGATTGATGCGCATCAGAACGTCCTGATTACCGGTCCAACAGGGTCGGGAAAAACATTTCTGGCCTGTGCTTTGGCACATGCGGCATGTCGGAATGGGCATTCTGCACGCTATTATCGACTTTCTAGGTTGGTTTCAGATCTTCTACTAGCAAAAGCAGATGGCTCGTACCCAAAGTTTCTAGGGCGACTAGCACGAGTGG
>CAYMKM010000207.1:0-2346 GCA_964390985.1 uncultured Clostridia bacterium
ATCGTCACCCGATAAAAATATAGCTGGCACACCCTGTAAACCTGCAATTAACGCTAAGCAGCTAAATTCTCCCATGTAAACACCGTTTAGTCGGTAATACGCCACGTTTAAAGACGAATAAGTATGACACAAAGGAGCATTAATAGAACCTACCATAGCGTGCTGGCCAACAAAAAGCAGACCATCATAACTGCTCATATCCCAATATGGTTGATTATGATGCCCTATGTAAGTACCACATGTTAATTCCGATTGGTCAATTGCGCCTCCGCCATGCCCATCCCAAATATCTACCATCGCGTTAGGAAGCACGTTCATTATTCCGCGAGCGCACGCGCTAGCCTCGCGGGCCAACTGTTTCATGCCAGGCGCCTTTACGGATAAGTCTTGAGTACGAGTCTGTGAAAACGAATCAATACCTGCCACACCTTCTAAATCGGTTATTATCAAAAATCGCATATTTCTCCTCCATCGTTTATTTAACTCATCGCACTAGCCATATTTTGCTTTTCTAAAGGAATGAAGCAGCGCATCCCGAAGATGGTTATAACGATACATTAGCAGGTGATCCTATGGAATACCAGAGGAGCCAAAATTCACCTGTAGATAATCCCCGTTTCTACATCCAGGATATGGACACCCTTACGCGGCCTAAATTAAAGGACGTTTTGAACGTTATTAAGCTGGCTCAGCACGCTGAGACTCCGGAAAGTCTTACCACGCAATGGCATATTGAGTGGGCAATTTGTTATGCCCGTTGGATTTTCATTGCAATGCCCTTGCTCACTCTCTTTTGGGATGTTCCCAATCGCTTTCTGCTTGCTTTTTTCTTAACCGTTACTTTGGTTGGTTTTAACCTGCTTATTCAGCTACTACTAACCTGGAAACCCCTTTTTACCATTCGCCACTCCATTTTTATTCGCGTTGGTGAGTTGCTTGTTTCTGGCATTTGCATTACATTAGTCCATATTCTCATGGGTAGCTTTGATTACAACATGTTTTACGGTCTTTTCCTACCTTTAGGCGCCTTAACGGGTGGGATAAGTCACCTTCGGAAAATTGGCGCAACCACCTTAATCTCAATGTGCATTAGTAATATAATTGTTACGTTAATGCACCCCGATCGACTTACAATGTCTATTGCTATATTAAACACACTTGTAGATGGTGCTATCCTTTTCTTTATGGCCTTTGTGATTCTTTTTATGCTGGGTTGTGAACGCGAAACTGCCCATTATGCCCATACCGATGCACTAACCGGGTTGTGGAACCGAAGAGCCTTCTTCCCTACATTAAGACAATTAACTGCCTTGGCCAAACGGCAAGGTACGCCTATATCGGTCATAATGTGTGATGTCGATCACTTCAAAGAGGTAAACGATCGGTACGGACATGCTAAGGGTGACATTATATTACAAGAGCTAGGGCAATGCATATATAATATGCTGCGCATGCAAGATTGCGCAGCCCGTATTGGCGGAGAAGAATTTGCCATTATACTCCCCAACACATCGTTAGCGGGAGCTATGGAGGTTGCTACCAGGTTACATAAAACCTGCGCCCTCCACAGGATACCGCATGGCCTCCGTTTTACCGTATCTTTAGGTGTTGCAGAGTTAGATAACGAAAAAGATACCCCCGAAGCCTTACTAGATAAAGCGGACCAAGCTCTTTATCAAGCAAAAGCGGAAGGGCGCAACTGCACAAAAGCTTGGCACCCTTCCGCTTAACCTAATCAGAGAAACAACTAGCTTAAACCAGTAATAACTCCTTCGGCAGTTAAATCTATACGTTCAGCAGCGGGCGCCTTAGGTAAACCTGGCATGGTCATTACATCGCCTGTTAAGCATACCAAAAAGCCGGCACCAGGTGCTGGTCGCACTTCACGTACAGTTATTTCGTAATTAGTAGGCACTCCCTTTAGCGCTGGGTTGTCAGAAATCGAGTGCTGCGTTTTGGCTACGCACACTGGCAACTCGCTTAACCCCAGCTCGTTACAAAGAGCAATATCGCGCTCGGCATTAGCCGTATAAGTGACGCCATTAGCACCGTAAATATCGCGGGCCAATATGGCCAGTTTATCCTTAATGGGATGTTTCCAGTTGTAAAGAGGCTGGAAGCGACTCGGCTGATTAGCCAACACATCAAGGACTACTTCGGCCAGCTTTATTCCGCCGGCACCACCGTTAGCCACGACATCGCAAACGGCTGAAGCCACCCCTAACTGTTGGCAATATTTATCAATAAATGCTAGTTCCTCGGCATCATCGCTAGGGAAGCGATTAATGGCCACTACCACTGGTAAACCATACTTAGCCATATTATTAACATGATGCTTTAGGTTAG
>CAYMKM010000208.1:0-2338 GCA_964390985.1 uncultured Clostridia bacterium
TGGCCGAAGCACCGACCAAAATCGATGGAGGTCCAACAATGCCGACAACAGAAAACGACGTAGACAATCTGATTACAATTGATGAATTTGCTCGTATAAATCTTCGTGTGGCAGTGGTGCAAGCAGCGGAGCCGGTACCAGGAGCAAATAAGCTGCTTAAGCTCCAAGTAAGCTTAGGTGAAGAGCAGCGGCAAATTGTAGCTGGTATTGCTAAGCACTACCAGCCAGAGGAATTGATCGGCAAAAAAATAGTGATAGTGGCCAATTTGAAACCTGCGAAGCTACGGGGTGTGGAGTCACAGGGTATGCTTTTGGCGGCATCTGATGATTCCGGACAATTAGGTTTACTCACCGTACTTGAAGATATTGCACCAGGTGCCGAAGTGAGTTGAACAACACCGGCTTGATTGACACGCATGTTCATTTGCAGCACCCAGCTTTTGCTGAAGAACGAGAAGCGATATTGAGCCAAGCGGCTGCCAGCGGTGTAGTAGGGATATTGGATGTTTCCGATAACCTACCAACAGCGTTGGCAGCTGTGGACTTCGCAGCGAGGATGGATTCTGCATCGTTGTCTGTGCGAGTGGCTGTGGGTGTGCATCCGCATCATGCTGCAGAGTGGAATGCACAGGCAGAGGAGTCGCTTTGCGCGTTGCTGACGGCAGCAAATGTGGTGGCATTAGGCGAGATTGGTTTGGATTACCATTACGATTTCGCCTTACCTGAGTGCCAATTGCTCGCCTTTTCTCAGCAATTACAAGTTGCTCAGCAGTATAAACTGCCGGTGATTGTGCATGCGCGTGAGGCGGATACTGATATTCTCCGCTGTCTTAGGGAAGTCAGTCCACTGACGGGGGTTGTGCATTGCTTTTGGAGTGACATTGAAACGGCCCGAGCTATTTTAGATATGGGTATGTACATTGGTGTGGGTGGGGCTATTACTTTTAAGAATGCAACTGCTTTACGTCAGGTAATAGCCCAAGTTCCTTTAGAGCGAGTTTTGCTGGAGACAGATGCACCCTATTTAGCTCCGGTACCCAAACGCGGTCGCCGAAATGAGCCATCTTATGTTTTACATGTAGCGCAAGCACTGGCACAAATATATGGCTGCACGTTGGAGGAAGTAGCCCGAGTAACCAGCTACAGTGCTCGCCATCTTTTTGATTTTCCTTGTGCAAGTGCCCAAGTAGCCAAAGTAGTTCAATAGTTGACAGATATGAAGGCGCGCAGTATCATTATATATGCTAATGGGCAGGTAGCTCAGTCGGTTAGAGCGCTACGCTCACATCGTAGAGGTCGGGGGTTCGAGTCCCTTCCTGCCCACCATATAATGACCAGTAGGTACTCTTGAACCTGCTGGTCGTTTTCACAATTAACAACGCTCAGAAAACTATTAGTTAGTAAGGTGGGAAGAATGTCTGGCCAAATGAACGGGGTCGTTAAAGTTTACTTTAACTTCATGCGCACCTGGATGACGGCCAAGGACGTGAGCCTACTCCATTTTCTAAACGCTAAATTACGTTGTCGGATACTAGATGCAATTATTCCACGATTAACGCATTTAGCATCAGCCGGGGGAACAATAGGTAGCATTATGGGCGTTTATGGATGGGGTATTCTCACTCGCCGCCCTCAAATGGTACAATTGTCGCTAGCTATGGCGGTATCTTCCACTATTAGTCATAGCATGGTTCACGTGCTTAAGCGCCAGATAAATAGACCCAGGCCAGAATTGCGCTTGTCAGATATTCGTGTTTTTCAGGTACCAATTTGCGCTTACTCTTTCCCTTCTGGGCACACTGCCGCAGCGTTTGCTATAGGTTTACCTTTTGCTTGGGCATTGGCGAATGGGCCACATACTGCTGATATATGGTCGCGAATCATTATGATGTTAGCTTACTCAATCGGTTTCTCCCGTATATATTTAGGCGTGCATTATCCTTCAGATGTTTTAGCGGGAGCTTTTTTAGGAGCGGGAGGAGCTATGTTAGCCCGTTCATTGCTTACTTTCTAATACGCATAGATGAATACCCACAGCAATAAATAATAAAAAAGCGCTCCCGATGGGGGGCGCTTTTGGAGCTGATGGGGGGATTCGAACCCTCGACCTGCCGCTTACGAGGCGGCCGCTCTGCCAACTGAGCTACATCAGCCGAAACACCATGCAAAATACAATAAAATGGAGCGGATGACGGGGTTCGAACCCGCGGCCCTCAGCTTGGGAAGCTGATGCTCTACCAACTGAGCTACATCCGCATGCACTTCATATTGTACGCCTCAGTATACATCATTACGCTGCTATAAATCAAGAGCAATTGGGTAAGCCTGATGCTGGTCT
>CAYMKM010000209.1:0-2317 GCA_964390985.1 uncultured Clostridia bacterium
GCTTTAGAATTGTACCAACGTATATGCACCGAAAGAGGTTTTATTTTGAAGACTAATCCTTCCCGTAAGCCCGATGTAACGCCTGGGTGCACCGCCGATAACGCTACATTGGCATTATCGGCCGAGGAAAAACGCAATTTTAAGTTGGGTGTCATAAATGGAGCGTTATTCACTACAGGTTTAACCTTTATTGGCACTAGCACGGTTATACCTGCTTTTATCACTGAGTTAAGCGGTTCGCAACTTGCTGTTGGCATAGCAGCCGCCATACTATTAGCTGGTTACCCTTTGCCGCAGATGTTTATAGCCCGTTACACCCAACGCCATGCGAGTATTATGCGTTTTTACAGGTTTGGCGGGGTTATGCGCGCTTTGTGTTTGCTATTAACGGTAGTCTCCACGTTTATGATAAGTAGCAGTAGTGCAAACGCAGTTCTCCTCGTGTTTATGCTTGGCCTAGCTGGTTATTCACTCGGCGGTGGAATTGGCGGAGTCGCCTTTACCGAAATGGTGGCCCGCACTGTACCCTCCTGGTACAGAAGCTCGTTCTTTGCTCAACGCTTATTTTGGGGGAGCATAGGCTCGCTAGGAGCAGGTTGGATTGTCCGTCAGGTGTTGGCTTCTCCCGAATTGTTGGCTTTTCCGGTTAATTATCGATTTTTATTCGCTTGTGCTTGTGTACTCGTAGCACTAGCTATTACTGCGTACGCTTGTGTGCATGAACCAGAGTTGCCACCTGTAGCGAACACCAAAGAGTCGTTTGCCGAATACTTCCGTAACGGTTTACGCTTATTAAGCGGTGATAAACGCTACACCCTTTATTTGTTGGCGTCCACTTTGGCTTCATCGCATCAAATGGCCATTCCCTTTTACTCTATATTTATATTGAAGCAAGCTGGCATAGGCAGCCAATCTATGTTAGGTTTGCTTATTGTTGCACAAACAATAGGTGGCATCGCCTCAAATTTTATATGGGCGCGACTAGGCGATCAACGCGGTTCATTACCGCTGTTTAAAGGGAGCATTATTATTACTGTGCTGGTACCCGCCACAGCTTTAGCTGTTGGTGCCCTAATGCAATTGGGGTTAGATACAGTGCAGATAGCAATAGCTGGTGTGGTGCTATTTGTATTGCTAGGTGTAGCCACCACTGGCACCGGCATTGCTACCCTTACCTACTTATTGGATATATCACCTGTCTCGCATCGCACCACATACATTGGTTTTACCAACACATACACGGCTTTATATGGCCTTTATCCAATATTAGGTGGCTTAGTTGCCGATGCAATGGGCGCCAGCTTTTTGTTCGCCATTACTTTGGCAATGCAAATGGCGGCAGTAGCTATATCTTGGCGACTACCAGCACATACGGTAGATAAACCGCCAGCTTTAATGCAAGCCTAGCGGAACTTCATTGTTACACTATGAAATTTAAATGCTGTACACTACCGACTTGGCCGTTTTCCCATAGAAAGAAACCAGCCGATGCGCTTTGGGCCAACACTTGGCCATGAGGGTGGTACCAATTAAACGGGGCCGTGGTGTTTTGCAGGCAAATAGCGCCAATGCCTAAATCAAGAAGAGAGTTTAGGTGATGCTGGCCTAATTCATCCCTACTCCATACCAGGAGTTTGTGGAAAAGAGGGTCGTTTTCATCAATCCAACCGTTATTATCGGCATCTAGCTCAGCTAGTTCGGCAAACCCATCGCCCAAGCGGGGGCCAAACAGTTCGCTACCATTATCTATTTGGTTATTGCCATTTTTATCCAAGGCCAGATAGCCACTGCCAGGCTGCACAAAACGAATATTATCAAGCTCGCCATCGGCATTGAGATCAAACCAAAAGGGTTGGTCATTTAGGCTGGCCAAAGGATTACGCATATTTATCACCAGCGGATCGGTGGGTTGGCCACTTATCACTATGCGACTGCTTTTATGTATAACCTCACTGTGGGCCATGGCGGTAAAGGCAAAGTGGAGGCAACGACCATCGCTCGTTTCCAGCGCGCCATCGACATTCAATTTTAACTCCTGTTTATGCACAAATAGCTCTTCTCTAATGCTAATAATACCCGAACGAATATTTGTAGTTGTGGGGAAGCGGGAAACTTGCTCTTCGTGCAATTTTTCCAAGCTCAATAGCCGTATTTTTCGCCCTGTAATTTTCTCCACCAATTGTTTGAGCAAGGCTAGCTTTGGGGGGAGTTCTTCTTTTACATCGTAAGTAGACTGCTGGGTAGCCTGCGCTTGGGCAGAAAGCTCAACTACATCCATAGCCAAGCTAGAGCGTGCTACAGTCTCATTGTTATTAGC
>CAYMKM010000210.1:0-2251 GCA_964390985.1 uncultured Clostridia bacterium
GATTCTTACTGGGAAAAAACCAGCTGCAATAGGTATACCAGAAATGGCGCGGCAAATGCAGGTTCGTGTAGATGAGTATTGGGCAAAGCATAATTAATAATAGTATACAGTTCTAGCTATCCTAATAAGGGTGTCTCACAAGTGAGGCACCCTTTTTGTATATACCATATAGTAGTGCTAAAGAAGGGAGGCTATAGGTGAGATTCCTAAAGAGAGTATTAGCCGGGTTGTTAGTATTGTTTAGTATGCAAGTAGCGACAACTCAAGCTCAAATTGAGTTGACATGGTTCATTTGTTGTTCGTACCAAATAGAACGTACCGAGTTGTTTGGTAGATGGGCTCGTCAGTTTGAAGATTTGAACCCTGGTGTCACAATAAATGAGCTACACCCGGATGGCAAGTGGTGGTTATTACGATGTCGTAAACGCCATTAGTACGAGCTGACGCCAATTTTGCTTGGGATATCGCTAAATCTCCAAGGCTAAAAGTGAATAATGAGTACTACCGTACCAGTTATTTCACAAGGGAATCTTGGGCTGTTTACGACGGAACTGAGCATCCAGAACTAGTTAAAAAATTTCTGGCCTTTATTATGCAGAAAGAAAAGGTGATCGAACTGGCCCGGCAGGTCACTTTTATTCCTACGCAACCGAGTGCTATGCGTCCGTTCTTGCTTGCAAACATACCAGCACCAGCGCAAGTAGAGCAACATCCAGTCAGCATTCACCTATCGATGTTCCCTATCTGGAATGTAAATCTTACCAATAAAACACTAGCTGCAATTGGTATACCAGAAATGGCGCGGGAGATGCAGAGCCGCGTAGATGATTATTGGACACAGCGAGAAGTTATTTAATGACCATCAATTGGCTAATGCAAATTTGCAGAGGAGTTTCGTAGGCGGCGTAGAAAAATAATCGAGATGCATTTAACATATATACCCTACGAATATCTATAGCGTGGGGATATGTGTGAAACTAATAAAAGGGGAGGCAAAGTATGAGATTTACTAAGGTAGTTGCAGTTGTAACCGGGCTCATGTTGTTAGTTGCTTCACATGTAGCTCTAGCTCAGACTGAGTTAACTTGGTACTACTGCTGCGCTCAGAAAGAACGGGCAGATTTGTTCAATAGTTGGGCGCGCGAGTTTGAAAAACTTAATCCGGGGGTTAAAGTAAACGCGCTATACCCAGCTACAGATGGGGGAGTCTATTACGATAAAATTAGTGTGTCTATAGCTAGCGATATGGCTCCTGATATATTTTGGGCGGGAATGAAGCTATGGAACTATGCTGATATGCTTTTGCCGCTAGACGATTTGTTTGAAACAGATCCAATGATCGGCGACATAGTGCCAGTAATGGTTGATAACCATCGTTGGCAAGGTAATGTAATCGCTATTCCATTTGGTGTAAATGTGCATGCGTTTTACTATAACAAGAACATGTTTGCTGAAGCTGGAGTAAAAATGCCCAAAGACTGGACCTGGACAGAAGCCATAGATATGGGCAAAAAAATGACCTATGATAAGGATGGCGATGGCAAGCTAGATAGATGGGGTTTAGCCTTTACAGAAAGATTGCATTCTGTCACCTATGGTGGCGACTTTTACTCTCGTGATATGCGTAAGGTGTTGTTAAATAATCCCATTACTATTGCCGGTATGCAGTTCACTTCTGATTTGATGTCGGGTAAATATAATGCGTATTACAATGCTACTGGTACAACTTCACGCGTGGCATTTACAAATGGTACGGTAGGTGCCCATACTTATGGTGCGTTTGATTTAGTACGGTTGACCAATGAGCTAAGGTTTGATTGGGACGTAGCAATGTTTCCCAAGTTAGAAGTGGATAACAAGTACTATAGATCCGCCTTCTTTTCGCCGGAAGCTTGGTGTGCATATGCTGGTACTAAGCATCCGGACCTGGTCAAGAAATTCCTCAAGTTCATAATGCAAAAAGAGAAGATGATTGCCTTTGGTAACCTGGGTGCCATTGTTCCCACCCAGCGTAGTGTGGCCGTGCGTTCTTTCCTCACTTTATCAAAACCGGCCAATATAAAAGCATTTTCCGATTCACTGTTAGTTTATAAGAAAACTGATCGCGAACACCCTGCTATGCTAGACATTAGCAGTTTGCCTACCTTCCAGACCATAATGAACGGTCAGATGCCGGCAGCAACTGGTGTTCCCGAGCTAGCTCAGCAAATGCAAACTCTACTCGACGAGTTCTGGGCGAAGCACGATAAAT
>CAYMKM010000211.1:0-2215 GCA_964390985.1 uncultured Clostridia bacterium
TAACACTCACTACAACCTAGCTGGCCCAGCCGACGAAAATCGGAAAAAGCAAGTCCACAATTAGCACAGCGTTTAGTCTGTTTGTATTGCAACTG
Organism: uncultured Clostridia bacterium; assembly: GCA_964390985.1. Classification (GTDB taxonomy): domain Bacteria; phylum Bacillota; class Limnochordia; order DTU080; family DTU080; genus CAYMKM01. The sequence goes on from CAYMKM010000211.1 coordinate 96, forward strand.
ACTACCGGCGACTAAGTTGCTGGGATCAAACAAACCAGCTAATATATTATGAAATGTAATGCTAGGTCCACCAAAAGGGCCTAATGTTCCGCGCTTATGCGCACACTCCTGACATAAGTGCAGTTCAGTTTTTTGACCGTTTTCAATTAAAGTAACCTGTACATTAGCCTTACGTTGACCGCATTCTTGGCACATCATACTAACTCACCCCATTTATTCGTTGGGATCCTCTAATAAAACCAAAAGCATACCACGCAGCACAATCGCTCGCAAACGATCACCTATTGGCGGTCGTAGTCGCCCGGTTTCCTGACGTAAAAACTGGCGTATCTGTTCCACGCGAGTGTGAGTAATCAGATCGGATTCGTACAAACGTTGCAGCAAATCCTCAGCGTAATGCAAGTTTATTTCATCGCCCACTAATTCATAAACGGCTGTATATACAGGCGAATTTTGCTGTTGCAATAAACATGTTATCCGAATGAAACCACCGCCACCACGGCGGCTTTCAACAATATAACCGCGCTCAGGTGTAAAACGCGTTTCAAGAACATAGTTTATCTGCGAAGGTGCACAAGAGAAGGCCCCAGCTAAATCACAACGGCGTACTTCTAAAAGCCCCTCGCCAGCCACTAAATTTTGCCGAATATACGTTTCAATTAAGTCAGCTAGTGTGGCCAATGTTCTACTCCTAACTACATTTTCTTATTATGACAGGTCTTTCCGGTACTGACCTTCACTGACCTTTGCGTATCCATTATAACACCATACCCCATTGCTAATGCAAGCATATTTTATGTCTCGAATTACATAGCTATCTGACTGGAGAGGATGGTTTTAGTTGCCAGCATCGCGGTTAATCAAAAAAATAGGGGTATGTGCCGCCTCGCTTGGCCTCGCCTTATTACTAGTTTCACCATTGATGCCTTCCCGCCATACACAAACCCTCCCTTCACCTTTGCCACCTAAACCGTTGCATAGAGTGCGCATAGTTATTGACCCAGGCCATGGTGGTGTTGATGGCGGTTGCTGTTATAAATCAAATATGGAGAAACACCTAAATTTGGCCGTTGCCAAAGCCCTACAACTAGAATTAGAACAGATGGGAGCTCAGGTAAAGCTAACTCGTACCAGCGATGTGGCTTTAGCTGCCTATGACGGTGTGCCAGGTCGGCACCGCCGTGACCTGGCGGCCCGCATAAAAATTGCCCGTGAATACACTGCTCACCTTTTTATATCTTTGCATGCGAATACTGGTCCACCCCTCCTTAATGGTAGCCTGACGTTTTATCGCCAGGGGGACAACGAAAGTCGTCGCCTAGCTGGATTAGTGCAAGAGAGGATGAGTCAGCTTATTCCCGGTAACCAAAACGGCATTTTACCAGCTAAATTCGCTGTATTGGTCGGTGTAGATATGCCCGCCATACTAATAGAGCTGGGCTTTCTTTCCAATGCCGCCGACAGGGAACGCTTATTGCGACCTGGAGCTGCTTTTCCCCTCGCTGCCGGAGTAGCCCAGGGTGTTCTAGCTTATATACAGGGTAACGATGCCGTAGCGCCTACAATATCGCCTTACCCCGTACCCGATGACGATGAACCCTACCATGAATCCGAGTGCATCAACGCTGACGGGGAGTGATTCCCTTGATTAATATTATATGGCTAATAATGATTGTAGCCGGGGTAGTTGCTACGTGCCTACAGCCCGGTGGCGATATAACGCGGGTGACCGCTGCCATAACGCAAGGCTCCGATGAAGCTGTTCGTTTAGTTATTAGTCTGGTTGGCATCCTTGCTTTTTGGTCCGGCCTGATGCGTTTGGCCGAAGAATCTGGTCTAATTGCTCTTTTAGGAAACCTGCTTTCACCTTTGGTTCGTCGCCTATTTCCCACACTACCCTCAGAGCATCCGGCAATGGGTGCTATGCTATTGGCCTTCAGCGCCAACATTCTCGGTTTAGGCAATGCCGCTACCCCACTGGGTATAAAGGCTGTGGAAGAGTTACAGAAGCTAAATGAACAGCCTAAAGAGGCTAGTGATGCTATATGCACTTTCGTTGTGATTTGCGCTTCCGGTCTCACACTAGCACCGGGAACAGTGATAGCTCTGCGTGCTGCTGC
>CAYMKM010000212.1:0-2172 GCA_964390985.1 uncultured Clostridia bacterium
GGAAGCAAAGCACCCTTTATTTATACCGACCAAAGCAAACAGATGTTGCCATCATGATAATGAGGTGTAATTATCAGCACCGTTATCCACGCAGGAGCTTTATATAGCCATTTCCTCATTTGGGGTAGCGCGGCAGGTTTGGCTACACCAACTACCGCATCAATAACCCCTAACTCAAAGTGGGCTCTATCACACGATGAATTACAGCTCTCTTTACTGCGCATGACAGGTCTCCAATTACGTAACACACCAGGTTACGCCTATATTTGGCTACCCACCCCACATAAAGTACCCGTTCTCAGTTTGCCGCGCGAAGCAATTGTCAGTTTACTTAGCACTTGCTTGCAACGGCAAGCTTTCCCTGGCGATGTAGTAGCTGGACCAGACCTGCTTTATTGGACCAATGCCTTGCTACTCGCTGGCTCACTGGTATTAAATCAACACTACTTGCCCACCGTGACTGTGACAGGTAATAAAACTTATGAGGCGCGCTGGCAGCCAATTTACCTTGATAAACAAGCGCAGCAGTTGACGCAATTAACAGCAGCAATGCCCGAGGTTGTTCGTGCTTTTTCTTTTGATAATACAACTCCACCAGGCCCACCAGCGAAACAAGTGTTATCGACAACGCTCGAACATCTACTGGATTATATGGTGCGCTCCTCACAAACTATACTCGGGCCAACTAACGCTAACGAAACCAACCTGCATCAGCACTGGGTAGATGCATTAGGTGCTACTGACAACCACCTAAACGGTACCGTCAAGGAGTTGGATTTATGGCAAACACAGCTACACAACTGGCAGCGGCCACTTTCATTATCCATTGCTGCTCCATATCGTTTGTGTATGCGGTTAGAGGAGCCTCATAAATCCCACTCTGCTGACGATGCCTGGTATTTACGCTTTTTTATTCAAGCTCGTTATGATCCAAGTTTAATTATTGCCGCCGCTGATATTTGGGCCAGCGATGCTTTGGCTACTAGCGGAGCTTTGGCTCGCCTCCCTTTGCCACGCCTACGAGAATATTTACTCGTTGCATTGGTGCAAGCGGCTCGTTTATCGCCAGTGATAGAAAGCGGCCTGCAAAAGGGCAAGCCCGCTGGCGCTATGCTCAATACGAGCGATGTATATGCTTTTTTAACACAAGAGGCACCCAAGCTGGAAGCGGCCGGCTTTGGTTTGATGTTACCCGCGTGGTGGGTAGGTAAAAAACGCCCCCGCTTACAAGCTCGCGCTAAAGTGAAAACACCGCCTATGCAAGCAAATGGGCATTTATCGCTTACCAGTATTGTCAGTGTCGATTGGGATATTATCTTGGGCGATAAATCCGTTTCACTAGATGAATTACAGGCCTTGGCACAGTTGAAGGTCCCTTTGTTACAGGTACGCGGCGAGTGGGTTGAACTGCGACCCGAAGATATAGCGGCCGCAAAAAAGTTATGGCAGCAAGCGCAAAACCAATTGAGTGCCCGGCAGTTTATAAACATGGCGTTAGCAGGAGAAGCAGTTGGTGGCTTAGATATTATCGGTTACGATACGGATGGTTGGTTAGAAGGTGTGCTCGCTCGCTTACAGCAACGCATCAACCTGGATGAATACCCCTTACCCAGCGGTTTTCGTGGTGTTTTACGACCATACCAAGAACGTGGTTATAATTGGTTGCAATTTATACGCCGCATTGGAATGGGGGCCTGCTTAGCCGACGATATGGGTTTGGGTAAAACTGTGCAGACACTCACCTCCATATTGCGCGATTGGGAACTAGGTGAACGCAAACCTGTATTACTCGTGTGCCCCACCTCGGTATTAGGCAACTGGCAAAAAGAAGTAGAAAGGTTTACGCCTAATTTAGCAATGTTGTTACACCATGGTAGCGACCGCCTTAAAGGGCGGGCCTTTGCTCAGCAAGCCGAAGAGCACGCCTTAGTGCTCACTAGTTACAACTTATTACAACGCGATAGCAAAGAACTAGCAAAAATAGAATGGGCAGGCATTGTCCTAGATGAAGCGCAAAACATTAAAAACCCGCAAACCAAACAAGCTCGCGCCGCTCGGTCTTTGCGTGCTACATATAAAATAGCCCTTACCGGCACACCAGTGGAAAACCACGTGGGCGATTTATGGTCTATTATGGATTTTTTAAATCCTGGCCTTTTAGGTTCCGCTGCC
>CAYMKM010000213.1:0-2165 GCA_964390985.1 uncultured Clostridia bacterium
TGAAGCAAATCATCGGTGATATGGGTAGTGCTCTAGTGGCCTTCTCCGGTGGTGTAGATAGCACTCTATTATTATATGTCAGCCACGAGGTGCTCGGCGAGCGGGTTGTTGCAGCGACTGCCACTTCGCCACTGTATCCGGCCACTGAAATAGATGGTGCCCTCGTTTTAGTAAAACAATTGAAAGTTAAACACCTGCTGCTTAAGACTGATGTGCTGAGCCAAGAGGAGTTTTCTAGCAACTTGCCTGAGCGTTGTTACTTTTGTAAAAAAGCGTTGTTTGGCCAGCTATGTGCTTTGGCTAAACAGAATGGTTGCCGTTATGTACTGGATGGCTCCAATGCCGATGATTTGAGTGATTTTCGCCCCGGTGCACGGGCAGCCCGCGAATTAGGGGTCCGTAGTCCACTGCAGGAGGCTGGTTTGAACAAAAGCGAAATCAGAACACTGCTGAAGCAATTCGGTCTGTCGAATTGGGACAAACCTTCATTTGCCTGCCTGGCGACTCGGTTTCCATATGGTGAACCAATAACCGCACCTAAGTTACAACAGGTGGGTCAAGCTGAGGAGTACTTGCATCAGTTGGGCATCACTCAGTTGCGGGTACGCTACCATCAAAGCATTGCCCGCATTGAGGTTACTCCCGAGCAAATGCCTTTGCTGCTCAGTAAGCGTCAGGAAATAACCCACCGACTTCAGCAGTTGGGTTTCGCCTATGTCACCTTGGATTTGTTGGGCTACCGCACTGGTAGCATGAACGAAACCCTAGACGCGTAAAGCGGCAAAAGCGGCTAGCGCCCGCTGTAGGTGTTCTTTTGTATGAGCTGCCGATATTTGCACACGTAAACGAGCACTGCCCTCGGGCACTACTGGGTAACCAAATCCAGTCACCCATACGCCAGCTTCATATAGCTTCTCGCTAAGGCGAATTGCACGGGCTGTATCGCCCACAATTATGGGGATGATAGCCGAGGGGCTCTCCAACGGTTGGTATCCCAGCTTTTTTAACTCCGTGCGAAAATACGTCACGTTATCGTGTAAACGACTTACCCGTTCAGGTTCATGCAATAAAATATCCACCGCTTTTAACGCGCTGCAAGCCACACTGGTAGGCAGGGCATTGGAGAACAGTTGCGGACGAGAACGTTGAATCAGGTAATCAATAATTGGACGACTAGCTGCGACAAAACCACCAGCCGCCCCGCCTAATGCTTTACCTAGGGTGCTGGTAATAATATCTACTTGGCCCAGCATGTTAAAGTGTTCGGCAGTTCCCCGCCCAGTAGCGCCCAACACACCAGTGCCGTGAGAATCGTCCATCACCACTACTGCTTGGTATTGGCGTGCCAATGCGCAAATCTCCGGTAGCCTAGCTATATCGCCTTCCATGCTAAACACACCGTCGGTAACAATCACCTTCACCCTTGCCGAGGCATGTTCAATAAGCTTAGCCTCTAAATCGGCCATGTCGCTATGTTTGTAAACCAAACGCTCAGCACGCCGTGTCAGGCGACAAGCATCAATAATGCTGGCGTGATTTAGCTCATCAGATAATATGCAATCACCTTCACCAACAATTAACGGCATTAATCCCTCGTTGGCGTTCCAGCACGATACATAGGTAAGTGCGGCTTGTGTTCCTACTAAATCGGCCAGTTTTTGCTCCAGTTCCCGGTGCACAGTAAATGTACCGCAGATAAAGCGCACAGAAGCCGTGCCGGCACCATAATGCTGTAAGCCGTCGATGCCAGCTGCCACCACTTGTGGGTGGTTGGCTAGGCCGAGGTAGTTGTTAGAGCTTAGCAATATAACTTCGCCTTTACCCTCTACTTGCACCACCGGACCAGTGGCACCAGATAGATAACGTAAATGCTTGTAGGTACCAGCTTCTTCCATCGCCGTAAGTTCGAGTCTGAGACGATTCTCTAAATCCGTATAGGCCATTAACTATCACTCCCGATAATACAAGTACTCAACGACTACCAGCCACATCAAGAACCACCTTCACCGCTTCGCCGCGACGCATAGCATCAAAACCTTCTGCATAGCGCTCAAGTGGTAATCTATGCGTAATAACCGGATCTACAGTTATACGCTTTTGCTTTAAGAACCCTTCTACTTGATACCATGTTTCAAACATGCGACGACCGTTAACACCGTGAATGG
>CAYMKM010000214.1:0-2158 GCA_964390985.1 uncultured Clostridia bacterium
ATTATGCGGGCGCACAATGTTTACATTCACCACAATTATATTCACCATGTGCAGCAGCCAGGGTTGGGCTATCCGGTTACACTTAACCGAGCCACAGCTATAATTGAAGCTAACATTTTCGATTACTACCGACATGCCATTGCCGCATCAGGCCACGCGGGTACTGGCTATGAAGCTCGCTACAACCTGGTTAAAGCGAACGCCATTAACCATGCCTTTGATATGCACGGAGGAACTGATTTTTGTGCTCATCAGTCTGCTCCTTGCACCGAGCTAGAGAAAATCATGGCTGGCGCATATGTGAATATACATCATAACACTTTCGAAATCACTGCTCACGATGCAATTCGAATTCGCGGCATACCGACAGATTATGTTGAAGTGCATTCTAACTGGTTTTTAAATAATACTGAGAGAAATAGTTTGCAATTCATTTATTATCGTGGTGGAAATGCGCATATGTACAACAATGTGTACGGGAAAAACCAACGATTAATCGAAGAACAGATATCACCCAGCTTGTATATATATTATGGAAGTTCAAATATTATCCATAGCTTATTCGATGGTGGACAAGCTTTATATGGCTTTGCTAACCCATCTCCGGACACAGTACAAGTCGTACGTGGCAACTTAACTGTCGAATTGTTACCAGTACAAGTTGATGAAGTTCTAGGACGACCATTCAACATTCACCAAGTAGATATATGGTTAAATAAAACTACCCTGTTGTACTCGGGTGAAGAGGTGCCAAAACCTGGCGAAATAACTATGGATACATTAACTTTAAACGATGGCATACATCAACTTCATGTGAAAATCAGCGGTGATATAAAAGTACCATTAGAAAAAACCACTAGCTTTATAGTCGATAACTATTGGGAGACAGAAGATGAGCTAGAAGCACCATCTGAATCTAGCTGGTTTGGTATGATTGATTATAGACGTACGAGCGATAGATCAAGTGGTTGGGGTTATGCCACTGGGGACGAAGATGCCTTCTGCAATGATGGTAGTCGTATAATTCGTTCTCAGCTGACACCAGAGTATTTAACCTGGGAAGTACCACTCCTAAGCCAGTTTAAAGTTACTGCTTATGCAAAGAGTAAGGTTCCGAATGGTATTGCTCTATGGGTTTCTAGGGATGGTGAGCAGTGGCAGCAGGTAGCCTATCAAGTGCAAGCGAGTGAAACCAATGAACAAGGTTGGCATTGCTTAGAGCTTATAGGCTCGACATCAGTAGCGGAAGATGCAAATTGGTTTCGCCTCACAATTGATGGAGACACTGATCCCGTTGGTTTGCAAATTGGACATGTGTATTTTAAGGGTAATAATTGTGATGACAATGTAAGAATGGCAGATTAAGGAGGCCGAATAATGCGGAAAAAAGCGTGGCTTATTTGTGTTGTTTACATGCTGAGCGTGGCCTATTTATTAGGTGGTACAATTGCAACAGCGCAATCTGCGACAACAATATACGGAGCGGATGCCAACCCCACCGGTGAGCCGCTTGGTGGCGGCGAAGGTTATAGTAAACTGGTGTTAACTGGGGATTATATAGTAGAAAACAAAGAGCAGTTTTTGGCGGCTTTGGCTAAAGCCAGGCCAGGCCAAGTTATTTATATTGAACCTCATGCAGAAATTAATATGACCGGATATATCGATTTTGATATTCCTGGGGGCATCACCATAGCCGGTAACCGTGGTTACCAGGGTAGCCTTGGACCACTTATTTATAACAATCAGCTGTACACTTACCCTTGCATGTGGCGTCTAACAAGCCCTGGAGTGCGTATTACTGGTATTCGTGTACGCGGTCCTAATTACCAATTACCTAAATCGTTAGGTATCAACATCCTAGCAAGTAACGTAGAGATCGATAACTGTGAGATATATAACTGGGGTTACGCTGGCATACACATTATGCGGGCGCACAATGTTTACATTCACCACAATTATATTCACCATGTGCAGCAGCAAGGGTTGGGTTATCCGGTTACACTTAACCGAGCCACAGCCATAATTGAAGCTAACATTTTCGATTACTACCGCCATGCCATTGCCGCTTCAGGCCATACGGGTACTGGATATGAAGCCCGCTATAACCTGGTTAAAGCGAACGCCATTAACCATGCCTTCGATATGCACGGAGGAACTG
>CAYMKM010000215.1:0-2156 GCA_964390985.1 uncultured Clostridia bacterium
TATCTCTTGCGTTTGACGCGTGTTTAGGTTTACGGCAACTATGGAACTGAACAAATTGATAAATAACCAGTCGCCATTGCCTGACATCGCAAATTTGGCGTAAGCGTAACCTTTGACGGGTATAGTGGTTATCGCACCGCTATCGGTCGCTACAACCAGCAGTTCATTATCATTGATAGAGAGTGTGTATAAAAGGTGCCGCCGTGGGTCGTAAACCAAACCGGCCAATCGTTTGTTTACAGGTATACTGGAGAGGCCACGGACAGGCCTATCTACCGTGGCGTAATTGCTACAGTAGGAAGATTTGCTATCAATAGTAATATAACAAGCCCTGTACTGTTTCGTTTCCCCTTCATAAACATTGGTATCGGTGAGTTCGCCGCTGCTCATGCCGGCCGAGCGGTCGTAGCGAGCTAGCGGCGTGCTCATATCGGCGCGTGTAATCTCCATATATTCATAGTCGGGGTAATCAATGTTCCAAGTAACCTTGATGCCCTCCTCGTTGCCAACAGCGCTGATAGATGGGGCTTTAGGTGCCTTCCAGCCCGATATTGGACTACCCATAGTGGCGTTATGGGCCAACAAGTTCTGGTCATCATCGTATATAGCTATGGAGTATAAAAGGTTTTTACCGTTAGGTACAGTGTCGTTGCGCACGAAGGATACGCTATTATCGCCTTTGCTGATGGGCGTAACAGCGCTGAAGAAGGGGTAGGTTTTATCATCGTTGATGCTTTCAAAACTAATAGATATAACCAAGTTGGCGGTATCAGCAGAGACCAAGTGGTAGTTTGCTTCAAAGGCATAGCTTTGCTCTGCCCCGGCGGTCAGGGTGGATTGCGGCCCAGGCGTTACACTAGTGAAAGCGATGGAATCGAGTTGTTGGCTTTGTTTCATGACAATATCATTTACAACGGTTATTTTACCTTGCTTTACCTTCACAGTGTTACTAGAACTTGAGCTCAAGATAGACATCAGCGCCTGATCACCAGCGACAGTGTAATCTTCGTGCGTGACAAACAAGCTGTAAACGCCCGGAGCTAACGGCGCTATTTGGTAGGTGCCATTCTCGCCGGTGGTAACGGTTAAACCAGCGCTAGGTATTATCACAGTGATGCCAGCCAAGCCATTACCTTGTGTATCAATAACGCGTCCTTTTAGGCCACTCATAGAAGAGCCGCAGGCGCCAACTAGTAAGGCGAGGCCTACCAAGCATGAAAGCAGAAATAACCGACGCAATTTAAACATGGCAGTGCCTCCTATTAATTCGATTTACGTGCTGTTAGGTCAGCAACTGTAAATGCTGCGTTACCCAAGGGAGCATTATAAAACAACAGGGTATCGCCCATGGTGGTCATAAGTAAGTTCTCAATTTTTTGTCCTATGTAGACAGTGCAAGCTAGGTGCCAAGCGGAATCTACTTGCTCATACACTTCTATGTGGTTGGCGTACGCAATTCTCTTCCGAATCAACATCTGTTGGCCACTGGCATCAATGCTTAAGATGGGCGCATCCATGGTGTGTAGTTTTTCCCAAGGTGAGCGAGCGTTGTATATATTTCTATCCACATATAACTTATCGCCGGAGTTGTTAATAAAAAAGATGTCACAGGAACTTGCTACATTCAACTCGTGTAGCAAACTCATGTCGGAGGTTTGTAATATCCTTATTTTATAGTAATCGGTAGCTAAGTATATTAAGCTACCATCGGGGCTGATGGCCATGTTGGCAACAGCATAAGCAAGTGTATGCGTGGTAGCAGTGTGCGTTGCCAGGTTGTAAACGGTTAAAACGTTAGTTTGTGTATCAAGAGCGCTTTTATTGTGATAAATATATAAAAGCTGGTTAGCCTCGTCTAGAATAGCCTGCTTGACATTGTAAATATCACTGATAATTTGCGATATAGTGAAGGTGTTTAGGTCTATGAGGGCTACGGCATCGCCATTGGAACAAGTGACAGCCATTGTATCCCCACCGGGGGGCATGTATATATGTTTGGGTCCCGGACACGTATCTATAGCTTTATCAATTAGGCCAGTATCGGCCGATATGCGAAAAAGCTGGTTGGTGTCCGGCGATGAGGCGTAAAAATAGCGACGTTGCGGATCGCTTATTACACTGTGCCAAACGTTATTTAACGGGGTAGTGGTGATGCC
>CAYMKM010000216.1:0-2146 GCA_964390985.1 uncultured Clostridia bacterium
AGTCCATGTTCTAGATGTAAGGGCGTAGGCACCGGCGTTGGCTACAGCAGCTTTTGAATACCACTGGTTGAATTCATCCCAAGTCCAACCCTTAGTGGGAAAGGCCCAGCCCGTTGCTTTCCAGGTCTTTTGCGATGTGTATACTATAAACGGTCCGCGGCTTATAGGAAATATGTACGCTACTCCATTTTGCTTAAGTTGATTTAAAATACCACCATCAAAATTGCCTTTAGTTTGACCAAGGAATAGCTTATCCAATGGCGCTAATAGGCCTTGGGCAATGTGGCTAGGGGCATCAGGTGAATAAACATCGACAATATCTGCGGTTTTATCTGTTAGACCCCTTTTTATAAAGGCGCTGCTATCCTCCCCCTTTTCCGGATAGACCATAAGTACGTAAACGCCATTGGGAGGTTGGCTAATATTAAAGGCAGAAACAAGAGGAACTAGCATCCGCTGGGTAGTAAACCATTTTACGGTAGTGCCGGTGAAATTTGATGAGGGTGGTACTTGCGCATTCAAGGTGACGGAGGGGAATAGACTAACTCTATCTTCCTGTTTCAAGGGCTGATCCTTTAGCGAAATGATAGTTTGCAACTCGCTTACTATGCTTTTCGCCAAAATATTGACATCGCCACCGTCGCCCAGTTTACGCATTTCATTTTTCACTGGTAACCAAATGGAGCGCTCGCCAATAGCAGGTAGTATCTGTGGAAGTGCGTTATCAAGAATGGAGTCTACAATCTTTTTGCTTGGTAGCCAGGAGCGAATAGGCAAACGCGCATCTCTGTTCACTGGTAGAAAACCAGTAATGGATGCTGTTTGCGTTTGGATTTTGGGGTTTAGAGAAGCGATAACAAAGTCTATTGCTAGGTCTACATTAGGTGATTTAGCATTAATTACATACAGGCTAGTGGTTGTGGTAACTACACTTTGTTGAGTTTTAGGCGATTTGGGTGCCGGTAATGCTCTAAAACGTAATTTCCCGGCGTTTAACTGGTTTAATGCAGAAAGCGAACACAGACCGAAGGAAGCATCCTCCTTATCCAAAGCTGTCTGGCTGACAAAGTCCTGGCGCATGTTACCTTGCGTGATTTGCTCTTGCAACCAGATAAGGGTTCCAATGCTAGCAGCCGAGTCTATACTAATAACCTCGCTATCATCAATAAGGCCACCACCGTGAGATAAGAGAAAAGATAATAAGTCAGAAGCGGAGAAGTCAACCGTAGCTGCACCGCTCGCTGTTCCTCCCAATTTAGCAGGTGCAGGGGATTTCGGTGTGCTGTTTGTTTTCCCCCGGGAGTTGCCAACACTAACTGAAGCATTTATGAAGCCGCTCCAATCCCATTCGGGATCAGGATTTACTTTTGCGGTTTTGAAGTGGTCAACATTGTATATAACTACATTAGGATCAATAGTTCTGGGTATGCCGATCAGATGTCCCTGCCATTTAGCATTCATAATGGCAGCATTGTATAGTAGTTCCATATTGGGTAATAACTTGTCTACAACATCGTCCAGACGTAGTACGGCTCCTAGTTGGTCCAGAGATATTGCTGTCGCACGTGTGGGCAGCACATATACATCCGCACCGTTCTCTGAGCGGATGTTAGCTAACAACTCTTTTTCGGTACATCGAACTGTTTCAGTAGTAATGTAGTTAGCCTGCATTTGCGGGACAATTAACTTATTGATATCACTTTGTTCTTCGGCATCACGCTGCGAACCGACTACGGCTACACGCAATATGTTAGCGTCTTGCTTATTAGTAATACTGTTGACGTCCTGTTTATTGCTAGTAGGAACACTCTGCCCGCAACCGGCGGCAAGCAAGAGTAGTAGCATAATAAGAGGTAATAACCATTTCAAACGAGGCATATTACCACCACCTTTACTAAAAAGTTGGTAAGGGAAGGGCTCTGCCTGGAATAGCTTGGTTGTTTAGTGGGATAGATGCGGCGCTTAAAGGTGACTGAAATTTCATAGTGTACCTAGCGTATCTATTGTACCGTGTACATTATGTTTATTCAAGAATTACTCGTCTTACCCTTGGATCGAAATCCCGGGCTTGCCCGGCGTTATACTATAAAAAGGATATCTTTAGCTTAGCAGCGAAGATGAGTACGCTTGTTAATAATCATCTGAT
>CAYMKM010000217.1:0-2129 GCA_964390985.1 uncultured Clostridia bacterium
AGCCTCCGTTCAATTTGCCAATAATAGCATCAGCCATCTCCTTGGTTCCTACTGCGCTAGGATCATTACGGTCACTCTTTAAATCGTAAGTGACATATTTACCTTCAGCGAGAACTGCTGCTACCGCTGCTTCCAACCTATCTGCGGCTGTGTTTTCACCTAAGTGCCGGAGCATAAGCATACCAGAAAGAATAAGTGCACAAGGGTTAACTTTGTTTAAACCTTTATATTTAGGTGCTGAACCGTGAGTGGGCTCAAATACGGCCACATCATCACCGATATTAGCACCGGGTGCCACGCCCAACCCACCTATTAAGCCAGCGCATGTATCGGAAAGAATATCGCCATATAGATTAGGCATCACCAATACATCGTATTGCTCGGGCTTTTGCACCAACTGCATGGACATATTATCTACCAAGCGCTCTTCATATTGGATCTGCTTGTAATCGCTAGCCACCTGGCGGGCAACCTCGTAGAAGAGACCATCGCTCAACTTCATAATGTTAGCTTTAGCCACAGCGGTTATTTTTTTGCGGCCATGAGCCAATGCATAATCGAACGCGTATTTTACTATCCGACGGCTGGCTTCCCTAGAAATAGGTTTAATTGAGATAGCCGCATCAGGTTTGATTTTCGTTGGTGCCCATCCTCTAATGGTGGCGGCTTCAACGCTATCGGCGGCAAACTCTACGCCAGCATATAAGTCCTCTGTGTTTTCGCGCACAATAACAATGTCGGTATCCAGATAACGTGAACGAACACCCGGGTAATATTTACACGGCCTAACGCAGGCATACAAGTTCAACTCATGGCGCAATGCTACATTAACACTGCGAAAGCCAGTGCCAATGGGCGTGGTAATGGGTCCTTTTAGGGCCACTTTATTTTGGCGGATGGAATCTAGCACATGAGTAGGTAGCGGGGTGCCATACTCAGCCATTACATCAGCCCCGGCATGCTGTTCATCCCATTCAATGCTTACGCCGGTGGCCTCAATAACCCGCCGAGCGGCTTCAGTCAACTCTGGGCCAACCCCATCGCCTGGTATTAGTGTTACGCGGTGAGTGCTCATTATGTAATACCTCCATTAGCGCCGCAGCGCATTGTTAACCTTCTTCATCGGGTGCTTCATCTGGTGTGATAAGCGTGCGCAGGGCCTCCCAAGGCAATACCGCACATTTTACTCTTACTGGAAACTTGGCTACTCCAAATAAGGCTTCCAAATCGCCTAGCTCCACTTGGTTGGCATCGAGTTTCCCTTGCATAACCGAGCGGAACTGCCGCATTAACTCGGCTGCTTCCTCCACTGTTTTCCCTTTAATGGCCTGAGTCATAAGCGAGGCTGAAGCTTGGCTAATTGAGCAACCGCGCCCGGCAAAACGCACATCGGCAATTGTGCCGTTCTCTATTTTTAGCTCTAAATGGATATCGTCACCACACAATGGGTTGTGTAGTTTAGTGCAAGCGGAAGCATCTGGCAATGACCCTTGATTGCGGGGCATGCGGTAATGATCCATAATAACTTCCCGGTAAAGGTCATCTAGCGACATGGCTAAAAAACTCCTTTGTCTTTACCAATGCTTGTAGTAAAACATCAATCTCTTCTTCGTTATTGTACAGATAAAAACTAGCCCGCACCGTAGCTGGTACCTGTAGCCACTCCATAATTGGTTGAGCACAATGGTGCCCGGCCCTTACTGCTACGCCCTCTTGATCAAGAATAGTAGCTACATCGTGAGGGTGTACTTGGCCCAAATTGAAGGCAATTAGGGCGCCACGTTGAGCACTCGGACCGTAAGTAACCAAATCAGAGATGGATTGCAGACGCTCTTGCGCATAAGCGACTAGCTTTGCGTTATGGTCGGCAATATTCTCCATACCTATGCCAGATAAATAATCAATGGCCGCTGCTAGCCCCACTGCACCTGCAATATTGGGCGTGCCAGCTTCAAAACGCCAGGGTATTTCCTTCCAGGTAGCGCTGGTTAAACAGACCGAAGAGATCATTTCGCCACCAAACAAAAACGGCTCTAGCTCTTTGAGTGCCTCTTCTTTACCATAAAGGACCCCAATTCCTGTAGGACCGCACATTTTGTGACCGGAAAAGGCCAGAAAATCACAACCGT
>CAYMKM010000218.1:0-2102 GCA_964390985.1 uncultured Clostridia bacterium
TTGGGGGCGGGCCAAGCATCACCCGCCCCGCCCGGCACCGCTGAACTGCTCGGCCAAGGGACCCTTAGTCAACGCCGTAATGTGGGGACCCGGACCGCCACTCTACTAGGCATATAACAAGGGTGCCCCATAAGCTGAGGCACCCTTTGTCATTTGCGTTTATCAGGTTGAATCTACTAGCGGCTTCCAGCTGTGTAACTGCTGCCGTAATACGCTCTGCCAACCCTAGGATACACCCATACCTTACCACTAATGAGGGTGAATGTATCTTGTTCGTATAAGTCGAATGGCTGGCCAGGCCGTATCACTTCAATAGTGCCATCGGCCCGGCGTATAGTACCTACTACATCGCGTCCGACTTCATATACAGAAGCCTCCAGTAACCGTAGCTCTACATTGGCAACCACTGTTACCTGGCATCTATCTGCTTCCACTCCATTTACCAGCAAACTGATAGTGTGCAATCCCACTGGCAAAGTTGTACTGAAATCATCGTCATCGCCTAGCGGTCCTACAATATCAGAAACCCAGCTTAAGATGGCTCCTACTGAAACGTTATCCGCTTGGAACTGTATTGGAGTGCCCGCCATGAGAAATGCATTAGATAACGGTTGTGCGATAACTGCTGTTGTTACTTCTTCACCAGCTTTTGCTTGCACGTTTACACTCACCGCTGCCTCTGTCTGCCCACCTAGCTCATCTAGCACTCGAGCTATAAGAGTGTAACGACCAGCTTTGGTAAACACTATAGAGGCCTCGGTTGCTATTAATTGGTAATCACCTGCTACCTTTGTTTCGCTCCAAGCCATCGCTACATCCTGAACTAACCAAACCACCTTTAGAGTACCGGCTTCGCCATCACCTATCTTGGCCACTAACCGCACACTCTCGCCAACAATGATATCTTCTACTCCACCCATCCTAGGCTGCTCTATTTGCACTTTTGGTAGCGCATTATCCTTGATTACACTTGGAGCACCTGTTGCTACTGGTTCACGTACTACCACTGTGATAGTATCTCCAGCTACCTGACCTACGTTATCTGTTACCCTGGCAGTAATTACGTATGAACCCGGAGTATCAGCAGAATAGCGAATGCTTAAGCGTTTAGCTTCATCTGTATACCAGTTGCTCGGTATTGGCTGCCCGTCAACCATCCATTCTAGTTGACCGTAGTTGTTCTCTGCATCAATTACCTGAGCTGTTAAAGCTACCTGTGTTCCTACCAGAACTTCCGTCGGATCTACACCGTCAATTACCAATTCCGGTGGTTGGTTGGCTTGAACATTGAAAATAGCACCTGCACGTCCGCTCAAGCCAAATTGGTTTGTCGCTTCTAAAACGAGAGTTACCCGGCCGGCTTTAGTAAATGTGAACGTATAGATACTACCGCTGCTAACTTCCTGACCATTTAGCAACCAACGGTAGGTAACTGGTAATTCCTCTTCTAAACTGGCTGTAAGTGTTAATGTATCACCCACTACCAAATTCTTAATGACACCGTCACCATCGGGGCTAATTCCACCAATGACTGGGTGCGGTTGCGGTAACGGCTTAACTAATATATTAGTCTGTGCCTGAGCCATACCACCCTTCATATCCGATGCGATAACCAGCACAGGTATATGGGCATAACCCTCGGCATCCAACTCATAGATAGCAGGCACAGCGCCCAATTGATAAGTGAATGAACTACCCATGCCTATATCGGCACCCGCTAAACGCCAAATAAGCTCCAATTGATCGCCATCAGGGTCTGTCGCATTTGCTGCGAATTCAACTATCTGCCCAGAGCTGAACCGAGTTTGACTATCTGGACTGGATATAGATACCTGTGGCGGTTTGTTTTCAGGGATGAATTGTACAGCCAACACCTGTATAATAGCTGTCGATTGGCGACGGAATTCTACAGCTCGAGCTACATCGGTGGCAGTCACTACCACTTTGTATACGCCAGCTGTTTGCAGTTCAAGATTCACGGAATTCCCTGTGCCTAAATTGACTTGGCTACCATCAGGTGCAGTTGCTGTCCACTGCAACTCAATGATATCGCCTTCCGGATCACTAGCCTCCGCTCGTAATGCTAGTGTATAACCTACCTT
>CAYMKM010000219.1:0-2089 GCA_964390985.1 uncultured Clostridia bacterium
CTGATACACAGATTGGTGAGGTTATCTTTAGAGGGCAACACTTTGATGAATAAGGAATTCACTCCTGTTACATCTAAACTATCGTCTCCATAGCCTGTGTAAGGGGGGATAGTGGCGATGTATAAGCAAGTAGGGCAAGAGAGTAAAACCAATTGGGCCAGCGCTAAATTGTGGTACAAAGATGCTGGCTCTGGCTGTTGTGGTTGTGGTGATGGCGCATCCAAGTATAGTGTTGTACAAAAACCTGGTGCGCGGGTACAGGTATTAGGTGTATACAAACGCTCCGATAAATGGGACGATGATAACTGGTAAGTTGAAGCGCCAGTAGCAAGTTGAATTTGCGCACTGGCGCTTTTTTGTTTATGTATTATCCAGGGTGGACCACCCCAGTAAAGTTAAAACTGGTCAATAGCGAATGACTCCCTCAAGTATCTGCGCACCGCCTATAGCAGCTAGCAAAGGTACAACCCATAACGGACTGTGAAGAATAGCAGGTACTATAATCAGTAGAGTTCCTATTGTAATGCGGATTATCCGATCAACAGTACCCACGTTTTTTTGCAAACATAAGTTTTTGTTCATGTCTCATCTCCTTTCATGCGTATGTTTATGCTTGGCATAGCTGGCCGGTTTAATTCGTAATATGTAGGAGCCGGAGGTGAAGTTATGCCACAGATGCGCCGAAGAAAATTACCATACGCTGAAATCTTGGGTGCCACGCTTACTCTGGCGGCTTGCCTGTTATTGCTGTGGGATCCAGAAAACGCTATTGCTGGTGGGCTGCAAGGGTTACGTATTTTTGGGGAGATAGTACTCCCCTCATTACTCCCGTTTTTCGTGGTCTCAGAAGTACTGATTGGTCTGGGTTTGGTGCATTTTCTTGGTGCATTGGTAGAGCCGTTAATGCGTCCGTTGTTCAATGTGCCGGGTACTGGTTCGTTTGTTTGGAGTATGGGGTTGGCGGCTGGCTACCCTATGGATGCGGTTATCACGGCTAAGTTGCGTTTATCGGGCAATTGTACTCAGATAGAAGGAGAACGTTTATTAGCTTTCACCAATACCGCTGATCCGTTGTTTTTACTGGGTGCTGTGGCGGTAGGTATGTTTGGTTTACCTGCCCTAGGTTTTCATTTAGCGCTGGCGCATTATTTATCGGCTATTGCTGTGGGATTAATCTTTCGTTTTTACGGGTTGCAGAAAGGGGAACCGCAAAAAACAGTGGCAGCGTCGCAACCGAAGGTTAGTCACCGACGTGGCTACTGGCAACGCGCAATTCTTGAACTTAAGCAAGCGCGGCGGCAGGATGGGCGAGCACTAGGGCGCTTGCTGGCTGATGCTATGACCGAATCAACCACAACACTAATGAAAATATGTGGGTTCATTATGTTTTTTGCTTCCTTAATTCGTTTGATGGAGAGTACACAGTTGCTGCAGTTAATGGGTTTACCTGTGGGTGGTATACTAAGTATTCTAGGTTGGCGGCCAGAGCTTACACCTGGTTTAGTGGCGGGGGTGCTTGAACTCGATGTGGGTGCAGCAATGACCGCTGAGGTAATGGCTCCCTTGGCACAACGGTTAGCTGTAGTGAGTGCGATAGTGGCTTGGAGTGGGCTTTCGGTGCACGGGCAGGTGGCAAGTATTGTTTGCCGTACTGATTTGCGGTTGGGTGCGTACATGAAGGCTCGTTTGCTGCATGCTCTTTTAGCGGCAGTTATTGCTCTAGGTCTATTATATATACGGCCGATATCATTATCAGCAGCGTCATCGCCCATGACCACACTGGCTTTTTCTCCATTATTCCGGTTGAAGCTGGCTGGCGGATTAATAGCTGTATGTATTGCAGGTGGTAGTTTGGTTCATTGGTATAACGGCCGAAAGTGGTTATAGACGCCTAGTAAGTGTAGGTGTGCGGGGGCCCCCCATTACGGCGTTGACTAAAGGGTCCCTTGGCCGAGCAGTTTTGCGGTGCCGGGCGGGGTTGGTGATGCTTGGCCCCGCCCTTAAAAAAAGGGTACTGCTCGGCCGTCTCCCATGTCAACGCCGAACGGTGCCCCCCGGGGCGGTGCTAATTTGTGGCGGTTTGTGCATG
>CAYMKM010000220.1:0-2085 GCA_964390985.1 uncultured Clostridia bacterium
GCCGAATTGCTATAGGCCTGAGTGAAACTGGGAAAATCATGAATCGCTTGGGAGTGTATAACTGGTATGCCATAACGCGTACTAAGCGCCTGGGCCAAGGCTGAACCTACCCGCACCACCCCGGTATTTGTGGTGTTGTAACTGTGATAACTAGTTGAACCAGACGTTGCTATAACACTCTTATACATTTCCGATGTATGAGTGTGAAATATCAGTATTAACGGTTCTTGTCCCCACTTGGCATCAGATATATAAACTCCTGCTGACGACTGACCAGCGCTGGCCGCATCACTCGACGTACTATCGGTAGCATTAGCTGCTCTCGGTAAATGGGTCACCAAGACGTGCTCGGCTTCCTGGCCTGGAAGCATCGCTGACAAAAGGGTTTGCGGACGCGACAAATCAAAACCGGTAACAACGTATATCCAGCTCCGTAAAGTATGCCGCCACCCTACCGGGCCGGGCCCCTCTACGCCGGCACCAAGTGTTCGTGGTAACACTAAGTTTATTATTTGTCGCGCTTGCCCACTGGTGAGTTGCTTGGTATTGAGAGCCAGGCTATTCCAACCGTAATCGCCACCCGCAATACCAAAGGATAGCAGAGAAAAGAATGCCATCCGACCGTACATCATAATAATTACAACCAACATGACAAGCGCCATACTGCTAAGCGTTAAGCGTAATCTGGCGATGCGCCGCACCGGCAAACCCCCACCACCTCGTTATTCCTGCCATACAGAATATGGCGATAATGGCTGGGCTATGCCGTTATTGGTCTAAAGTCAAATATAACGCCATAAATTGGTCGCGTATCGGTGTACACAAAGGAGGCATTAGGAGGCGATCTTTTGTTAGGTCGTTGGTTACGGTTCGGGTTAACCGTCGTAATGATAAGCATCCTGACAGCGCCCGCATTAGCTAACTGGGAACCTGCATGTGGTACCAGCATCAAACCAATATATCCGGGTTCATTTTTATACCCCGATGAAGTGGCCGAAATACATGCTCGCCTACAATATTTTGGGTATAATTTACCGGATTTCACAGGTGTGTACGATCTGGAGTTGCAATCAGTTGTACGTTTATTTCAGTTGCAACATGGGCTATTGCCCGACGGCATAGTTGGCGAAGCCACTTGGATAGCACTAGCCGGCTCTGATTACCAATGGTTGCCAGCAAGCTCTACTCAGGTACCACCGCCAGGTAAAATGCGCATTGAGGTCGATGCAAATAAATTACGCTTGACCATATATGTCGATGAAAAACCATTTAAAAGCTACCCCATTGCTGTAGGACGACCTAGTTTGCTCAGCCCCATTGGCGAATGGCGTGTAGTAAGCAAGGGCGTAAACTGGGGTGGTGGTTTTGGTACACGTTGGCTGGGTTTAAATGTACCTTGGGGCATATACGGCATTCATGGTACAAATAAGCCTTATAGCATTGGTACGCGTGCCAGCCATGGCTGTATTCGTATGCTAAACCAGCATGTTGAAGAGGTATATCGCTGGGTGAGCATCGGCACTCCCGTCACTATAGTTGGACCAACAGACGATATTAAATATGGGAGATTACTGCAAAATGGCACCTCCGGTAAGGATGTTGTGGCGGTGCAAATGCGCTTGCAATCGTTAGGTTTCCCAGCTAAAGGTGCTGATGGCCGGTATGGCCCTGCCTCCACTCAGGCTACTCGTGCCTTGCAACAGCTGTATGGTTTACCGGTAGATGGCAATGTCTACGACGACGTTTATTACATTCTAGGCTTGAAATAGATGCCTAACGGGAGGGACCGGTGTGAAAGGGAAAATTAACCCGTCCCTGCTAGGATTAACTAGTTTAGTTGCACTTGCACTCATCCTAGCAATATGGCGGCCTTGGCTGCCGCAAGTGGTGGTGGGCGATATGCGCATTAACCCTCGAGCCAAACTGGCTGATGGTAAACAGTATACAGTGGTAGTTTGGGATTACGAGTTGCCATTACCTTGGAGCGAATTGGGCCATGGCGATATGATGCGCCAGGTTGCTACAGAGTTTATGCAAATGCACCCAAACATTACGGTGGAACTTGTAATTAGGCCTTGGCTAGAG
>CAYMKM010000221.1:0-2085 GCA_964390985.1 uncultured Clostridia bacterium
GCTTACCGCGGCTGATCAAATGGAAGGTATGCAACGCAAAGGTATAGTGCTGGCCGCTCTTACCGAGTTAAAACAGGTTTGCAATCACCCAGCTTTGTTGCTAGCCGATGGCTCGGAGCTCACAAACCGTTCGGGCAAACTAACTCGTTTGATTGAGCTATTAGAGGAAGTGCAATCTATCAACGAGCGATCCTTGATATTCACTCAATTCGCCCAGATGGGTGAGTTATTGAAAATACATTTGCAGGATACATTCGGGCGTGAAGTACTGTTTTTACATGGCGGTATACGCCGACAGCAACGCGATGAAATGATTGAGCGCTTCCAGGGCCAACAAAAAGGGCCCACTCTATTCATTCTATCTTTAAAGGCTGGTGGTACCGGGTTAAACCTAACCCAGGCCAGTCATGTTTTTCACTTCGACCGTTGGTGGAATCCGGCTGTGGAAAACCAGGCCACAGACCGCGCCTACCGTATTGGGCAAAAGAAAAATGTCCAGGTGCATAAGTTTATATGCCATGGCACACTAGAAGAACGAATTGACGAAATGATCACCCGCAAACAAGCGATGGCCGATCAAGTGGTGAGCACAGGTGAGCACTGGTTAAGTGAGCTATCCACCGCACAGTTGCGCGATCTTATTAGCCTAGATGCCGACGCGGTGGCCGATTAATTTTAAGTGTTGTCGAAAGGAGCCGCCCATTGTCTCGATATGAATACTACCAACCTTCTATGCCAAAGCCAGCAAAAGGCGGCATAAAAGCCCGCTCTCGCCGCGGCGCTTTTGTAGAAAACTGGTGGGCGCAGCAATGGTTAAATGCTTTAAGTACATTCACCAATACCGCACGCTTACAACGAGGGCGCAGTTATGCGCGTAAAGGGCAAGTCCTCTCCCTAGAAATTGGTAAGGGTGAAATACAAGCTCGCGTGCAGGGAAGTCGCGCCAAACCCTACCGCATCACTATTAAAATGGATACCTTTTCGGCAAAAGAATGGCAAAAAGTGGTTGGTTTGTTAAACGATAATCCGCTGATGCTAGCGCGCTTGTTAGCCGGCGAAATGCCCACCGATATGGTTGAAACTTGCAGCAACATTGGGTTGCACCTTTTTCCGCATACGCGCCAGGCGTTCTACACCAACTGTACTTGCCCAGATTGGGAAAACCCATGTAAACACCTAGCGGCTGTGTTTTACCTAGTAGGTGAGGAGTTAGATCGCGACCCTTTCCTTTTGTTCACTCTACGGGGCTGTACACGTGATGAGTTAGCTGCCTTTTGGCCCGAGCAAATTGGTAGCCACAGCGAAGATGCTACGGATATCAGCCCCAAAATAGAACCATTAGTGGCAGAGCGTCTTTGGCAAATAGGTGAGGTACCTAATAATTTGCTAGTGAGTAGCCAGCCACCAGCTCACAGCGCCCCTTTATTGGTTCGGTTAGAGAATCCCCCTTTATGGCGGGGTGAACAACCTTTATGCGATCAGCTAATTCCTTTGTATAGGCAAACATCTGCAAATGTGCTTTCACTGGTAAAAGGCGAGTTAACACCCCGACCGCTCGATCAACTACCCAAATGGCAAAATGAGTGGGTACCAGCCAACACATTAATACAAAAAATATACCAAGCCGCGACCTTAACCCGCATTGCTGCTAATAAAAGTGAATATGTGCTAGTGCTGCAATACGCTATAGCTCATATTGATTTAAGCCCTGTTGAAGTAGAGGTGGCCAATTACTTTTTAGACGGGTTATCGCAAACGCAACTAGCTGAACACATGCAATTACCGCTTGGTCAAGTACGCCAGCATCTATTAAGCATAGGCCAAAAGGTGCGCGATTACATCCAATCAACAGCAACAACCAGCCACGAAGCGGATCATTAAGTTTCCCCGGTTTTCGCCGATGATAATGGTAATTGATTGATGGCAATGGGGGAAAAGCCATGCGTATTATGCAAAGCAACGTTAACCTACAAGCTGAATACCAACAAACGCAGCTGGTACAGCAGCGTCAGGTGCGTATATCCATATCCGCTAATAACAATGAGACTGTAGCACGCTCTAGCTTGGCTATGGATGTAGTTGAGC
>CAYMKM010000222.1:0-2049 GCA_964390985.1 uncultured Clostridia bacterium
CGCCAACAGCATGTGCTGCCGCCGTAATTTGCTGCACAGGGTTAATTACACCCAACACGTTAGAAACATGCGTTAAAGCGACTAACCGCGTTTTTGCACTTATATAATCGCCTAGTTGCGCTGTATCAAGCTGACCGTCGGGCATTATTGGCAAAAAACGCAGTTTTGCCTGCCGACGTTCGGCAATTTGCTGCCAAGGTACCAAATTGCTATGGTGCTCCATTGGTGTGAGCACAATTTCATCGCCCGGCTGCAGATGATGCATCCAGCTATAGGCCACCAAATTAATTGCTTCTGTGGCGTTTTTAGTAAAAATGCACTGTTTAGCAGAGCGTGCGCCTATAAAAGTAGCTACTTTTAGGCGAGCACCTTCATAACTAGCTGTTGCTCGCTCGCCTAAGGTATGGATAGCCCGATGCACATTAGCGTTATCGCGCTGATAAAAATTGCTGATCGCTTCTAGCACCTGACGCGGTTTATGCGCTGTGGCCGCGCTATCTAAGTAAACCAATGGTTTTCCGTGTACAAGTTGGTGCAAAACAGGAAAATCACGGCGAATAGCGTTTATATCCATTCACTCAACTTCCTATCTATGAGTGTTTGCAGTTGTTTACGGCCTTCTTCCAACGGCATGCGCAGCAAAATAGGTGTTAAAAATCCTTCTACCATAATACGGGTGGCATCCTGACGTGTGAGGCCACGAGTCATTAAATAGAAGACATGATTTTCATCTAGTTGCCCTGTAGTAACAGCATGCCCAGCTTGTACCTCATTTTGCCTTATTTCTAAAGCCGGAATAGTGTTCACTCTGGCATTCTTTGATAGCATCAAGGTTTGCGAGCGTTGATAAGCATTGGCAGCTGGAGAGTTTGGGTCGATGTTTGTGCGCGCTGTATGTGTAATGTGCGCATGACCAGCAGCAACGCCGCGCAATAAAATATCGCTGTTTGTGTGTGGGGCTTGGTGCATAATGGTGGTTTCTATCTCCATGCGTTGCCTGTTATGCTGGTAAAACAATTCCAGCATGTTGGATTGGCTACCTTCTCCTACTAACATGGTTTGGTTATGCTGATGGTTAAAGTTGCCGCCAATATTGCCGCATACCCATTCAACTTGAGCGTTGCGTTGGGCAATGGCCTTGCGGATAGTATAACAGGTTGATTTATCGCCCCAGTTTTGCACTGACCCATACTGCACTTGCGCTCCTTCGCCAGCTATAACCTCCACAACATGCAAATGTGTACGTGGTACAGTATCGGTTGACTCCACAGTCTCAAGTATGCGTACTGCGGCGTTCGCCTCAACTACCAATGTTGTATGTATAACCGCACTGTGCTCACCGGGTGTGTAGCGGTTGAATATGTGCAAAGGAATCTCTAACTCCAAATTTGCAGGAACGTGAATGAAGATGCTGTTATTGCTGAACGCATAAGCAAGTGCTGCTAAACGGTTCTCGTTTGGGTTGAGTACATAACCACTATATGCTTTTACTAAGTTTGGTGCTTGGTTTATCGCCATAGCTAGTGGAGCAAAAACTACCCGTTCTTTAGCTTCCTGGCACAAACGATGTGCCACTACCTGCCCATTAACGCAGGCAATGACTGAAGAAGCATCGCCTAAAGGTAATGCCCCTGCATCGCTAACCGCTGGTACAAGTGGCTTTATATTATTAGGCTGCAGAGTTAACTTTTGTTGATCTGTCGTTTCTATAGCGAGCAAAGCCTGTTGGCGTTGGTGTATCATCCAATCCGGTTCGCCTTGGGATTGCGCTAGTTTTTGGGCCAACTGGCTGTAGGGCGCATCAATAACCACAGCAAATACCTCCCGCGGGCATGCTTAACAGTTTAATTCCTGGCGAATCCATTCGTAACCCTTCTCTTCTAACTGCTCCGCCAGCTCTCTATCGCCCGAACGGACAATACGCCCATCCATTAATACATGCACTGTATCTGGCTCTAAGTAACGCAATATCCGCTGGTAGTGTGTAATAACCACCACGCCCATATTCTGATTCCGCAATTGGTTTACGCCGTTGCTGACAATGCGCAA
>CAYMKM010000223.1:0-2043 GCA_964390985.1 uncultured Clostridia bacterium
CAGTAAGCCTACAATCGTTGCAATATCCAAGGTAATTCCCCCTGCTAGCTGGCGGCGCGGCTAGCGCTTATGCTAACCGCACCGCTAACTAACTCATTCACCTACCGCTTTAAATTCACAACTTCTTGTAACAGTTCATCGGTGGTGGTAACAATGCGTGAATTGGCTTGGAAAGCCCGCTGACTTACAATCATAGAGACAAACTCCTGACTAAGGTCAACGTTACTCATCTCTAGGGCACCAGGAGAAAACTTACCTCTTCCGGTACCCGGAGGTCCGTCAGTATCGGCCGAACCAGAGCTGATGTTTTCCATAAACAAGTTGCTCCCCATACGGGTGAGGCCTTCTTGATTGTGAAAAACCGCCAATGCTAGCTGGCCTAATACCCTAGTGGTACCATTAGAAAAAACACCTGTTAAGTACCCGAATTCATCTACCGCTACATCACGCAAAGTGCCAGCGGCCACACCACCAACTTGTTGCCCACTAGCCGAAGTATCGCTACCTGTTTGCACTAATGCGCCAAAGTCCAATGCCAATGCTAGATCTGCTGCTCTATCATCTATCGGGATAGTAACATTGGCATTCGCTCCAGCAGCAACTGTACCATCTGCATTAAAGGTGATGGTACCGTTTGCCCCGGCTATGGCGTTGCCAGCCTCATCTTCTAGCGACCAATCCCACTGTGTTGGGCTGTTTCGTGTATAACTAACCACAAATGTGTGGTAACGGCCGATAGAATCTATTACGTTTACGTCGCGTGTGGCTGTTTCTCCATCAGCGAGCCGAGCGTCAAGTGCGCCCGAAAACTCGATACCTGTACTAGCACACGCCGGAGAACTCTCGCCCGGTCGGGCTCGTAAAGCTTGCAGACGTGCACCCGGCCGTACGCTGCCATCAGCAGCAGCCGGCCAACCTAACACACTATTACCGGTAGAGGTGTGCACCAGCCAACCCTGATTATTTAAAGAAAGGCTGGCAGCCCGAGTGTAGCAGCGTTCTCCCTGGTTATCCAACACCAAAAATCCTTTACCGGCGATACATAAATCGAGATCATTGCCGGTACTTTGCAGACTACCCTGGTTGTACATGGTGGTGATAGCGCCTACCTGTACACCTGTCCCAACTTGCACGGGATTAGTTTTCGCACTACCAATTCGCAGTGTTTCATTGAGCATATCTTCAAATGAAACACGAGCTGCTTTATAGCCAATTGTGCCTACATTGGCGATGTTACCGCCAATTACGTCCATCAGTGTTTGCTGTGAACGCATACCGGCTACACCGGCATAAAGTGAACGCATCATTCTTGTAACCCCTCCTTTAGCTTTGCTTTGCACAGATGCAGCGCTTCTATCGATCCACGCTGCGGGGCTTCCGGAGAGGCCCGGCCCCCTGGCAAAGCGCTTTACACGCCTTAACTATCGGTAATTACTGCACTGTCGATGTTTGTAAACACGTTCTGACGCATCCGTTCACCGTTAACAGCTGTAACAACTGTCCGGTTCTTGATGTTCACCACTAAAGCTAAATCGCCCATGAGGACTAACGATTCGCGGGCACCTTTACCTGCCGCCCGTTCCACGGCTTCCTCTAGCCGGGCTATCCGCTCAGCGCCAAACGGTATATGAGCCTGCTCTAACCGCTTTTGGGCATGTGCTGAAAAACGGACTGCGCCATCTTTTTGCAACTGCTGTTGAAGTACACTGTCGAACGATGCCACTGGTTTCTCTTTGGACTTTGTAGTAGCATCAGTACCCTTTGGACGTACTGGCTGCACCGGACGGTAAAGCACCGAATCTATGGGACGTTTTGTGGCATCATCAACGCCGGCCATGGTCTCCCCCCTTTATTTGCGTATTTCATATACAGCTGCGGCATCGTAGCTTTTACCGCCGATAACTAGCTGTACTAAACCGTCCTCAATACGAACGGCATCCACCCTACCGCTTACTACCTCTTCGTTGTGAATGAGATCAACCGTGCGACCAATTAAGCCTGTTGCTTGACCCATCTGCGTAGCCCACGAATTTATGGCGACGA
>CAYMKM010000224.1:0-2017 GCA_964390985.1 uncultured Clostridia bacterium
TTCTCAAGCAAGACTTTGAGAGTATCATTCCCGCCCTAAAGGCGGTGCACATGGGCCAAAGCGTATTTGGTGACGCCATAGTCACCAAGCTGCCAAAGCTCTTAAGCGATAGCGGACAAATCAGCCTTGCTGAACTGGGAATTACCGCAAGGGAGCAGAGTATCATAGAGCTCGTAGCCAAAGGGCTAAGCAACCGAGAGATCGCTGAAACCCTGTACCTAAGCGAAGGCACGGTGCGTA
The DNA here is from genome assembly GCA_964390985.1 of uncultured Clostridia bacterium. GTDB lineage: Bacteria > Bacillota > Limnochordia > DTU080 > DTU080 > CAYMKM01. The sequence goes on from CAYMKM010000224.1 coordinate 241, forward strand.
ATTACCTTAGCGCAGTTCTGGAAAAGCTTGATCTACGCGACCGCACGCAATTGGCAGTGTTCTATCTCAAGCGCTCCTAATGGGCATATACTCATTCTGAACCAACCACTCTAATTTCATGGTTGGGCTCTTTAATGTGTACAATAACTTCGTCTAAAGCCCATGATCCTGCATGCTTATTTGCGTAAGTATAAACTGTTGCTGATCCTTTTGGCCCTGTTATGGTATATTTAAGGGCAACTCTTCCACTTGCACGATTCGTTTTATAGCTACCAGTAACGGACCAATGTGCCGATATTGGTGCGCCCAAGTATTGTATTACCTCGTGATGGTTAGCTACCTTTGCTAGACTCATCATATATAGCGGGGCGCGTTGAAACATCGTCAAAGGAATAGCTATAAATAACATGAGATAAACTAGCCATGTCAGTAATCCTGCAGTTTTCCACTTCCTCTGGATACTTTTAAACTGGTAAACATCAAGCCATATTCGATTGCGCCATGCCCATTCATTTCCCTTTGCTCCAAGAACGAATGGCATAACGAAGTTTAGAAAAGGTACCAGAGTTAGCAGAGCAATAAATGTGCTGTTTCCAATGCCCCACACCCAACTGAGAAGAAATGCTCCCCAGTTCCAATGCTTAATTTGTGGAGGCACAATGGATTCAGAACCCCGACCGGATATGTACTCCCTGTTTATTGCAGGTTCCATCTGTATAACCCTCCTTTGGATGCCTAATGTACTGGCGTATAAACGGTGCTGGCCGCGGTAACTCAACTAGGGGTTGAGTTAACTCGCCAGAAAATACAGCAGATACGCATCATTCAACTGTTCCGTCATTGCTCCTGACTAACCTGTACACCTATACTTGAGGTGAAACGACACTAATGGGAGGTCATTTGCATGGTTTCATATACAATTGGTACTGCTATTAGTCAACTACGCAAAGAGCGTAATCTAACTCAAGACGACTTGGCAAGCCAGCTGGGAGTTTCATACCAGGCTGTATCCAAGTGGGAAACAGGTACATCCTGCCCTGATGTTGCCTTGCTTCCCAAACTGTCGTCGCTCTTCGGTGTGAGTGTTGACTACCTATTCGGAAGGAGTGGAGGTTCTGGCACAACCGAAATCCAAGATGCCATTGTGAACCTCCTGGCTCAAGTAGAACCCGAAAGTCGTTATGACTTGGCCTTCCGTCTTTTCAAAATGGTCTTTGACGGCTTGTCACAAAATGTATTATATGTGGAGAATCCCTCCCCTGATCAAAGCCCAGCTCACTTATCGAATAAGTACGGTGTTTCCTTTATTTCTTTTAAAGGTCTAGGTGCCCTGATGACCGCCGATTACCTACGGTATGTCGAACTGGCCGCTTCTGAAAAGTACGCTGAACTTTTCTCGGCGTTGGCAGATACTGATAGCCTAAGCATCGTGCTTGCCTGCGCTGGACTAGATAAGCCTACTCTAGCAGCCATCTCTCAGGTAACAGGACTAGATAACTCCAAAGTGGAAGAAAGACTTACAGTACTAAGGCGCCAGCGTCTAGTCGAAGCATCTGTAAGTCCTAAAAACATTAATGAAATTGTCTTTCGCATTCGCAATAATGTGAGTGTGCCATTGCTTGTCATGCTTGGGTTATGCCGCTTCTTAATCGCCTCGCAAAACGGGATCAGCTGCGTGTTAGGCGAATGCCCTCAAGTAAGCCTAACATAGGTACACTAGCCTTCTGGCTGCTAGCTGGATTCAAGAGGGCCTAGTTCATATCAACGACTCTCTGCG
>CAYMKM010000225.1:0-2013 GCA_964390985.1 uncultured Clostridia bacterium
TTCAATAATAAGAGATGAGTAGTAGAACCTATGGATATGTGGTCAAGTCGTTGATAGGAACAAGGCCCAGCAAACTTCGTTCACTAGCAACGACTTGTCCAAGTTGATGTGGAGTCTGTGGTTAACCCGTTCACCAAATGCTCTCTAATTTATGAAATATAAGTTGCGCACCTTTATCCGTAGATTTATCCAGCTTAATAAAGGCATAGCTGATACGTGATGTATCGATTGTTAAGTCTGTATTGTAAACGCGATATTTAACTCTTACGCTAATGTAAGGTGGAACATCACTGGGCAAGTGCTTGGTCATTTCGCCGACAGACCTAACAAATTCATTGAGAAACACATCAGATATTTCCTTATACAAAAGCAGAGTATCAAAGAAGGCGAACGCAAACGATGTATCTATGTTAAGGAACAGGGTTTGTGACTGTGGTATGTAACCAATTACACTTACCGTCGCTTTATCGTTCCAATATGCATCTAAAATGTTGCTTACGCCATCGATAAATGGTTGGTAAGTGGCATGTATATCAGGCGTAAGGCCAGCTTGCAACGTATTGGTATAGATCAATCTTGAGTGTTCGATAAACATTTTGTTAGCTAGCTTATTATCAGAAGTACGAACATCATTATCAGCGGCGATTGAGCTGCTCCGTTTGGATTTCAGCGTTCTAAAGTATTGTAGAACATCCACGTTTACGCTGCCACCCACATAAACCGAGTTGCTGGGGTGTATGGAATATACCGGTTCGTTATAGTTACTGGGTAAAATAACCAGATGTGGGCCGTATGTATATTTATGTTTGTAAACAAAGGCCCTTTCCGTGTGTTGGTAGGAGGCTTGTAAATTGAAAGTAGGCGACACCTGGAATTCCAATTCCGCCCCCCAAGTTAGTACGGGTGCGGCAGTGCCTGTATAGCGCAGGTCACCTACATTACCCTTGTGCTTATAGCTGGTGGCACCTACATAAATAGAAGGTGTGAAGCGGCCAAACGAGTGGCTTACATACACACTAGCAGTGTTGATGAATGCGCTATGACCGGTGTTTAGGCGAACTCCGATGGTGTTTTTGTTGCGGGAGTAAAGCGGCCAAGCCAAACCAAGACGTAGCCCGAGTTCGGGCGCTTTATCGACATCTTCGCCGTGCAGAGTTATCACCGATTGCGAAGTGCCAAAGCTTATGGGGTTAGCTGGCGCTGTTATATGTGGGCTATACCCAACACTGAATTCTATTCCAACAGCCGCCCTAACAATGGGGCTGCAGCCAAGCATAACCACTATAAGCATCAGCAGCAATAAACAAATTCGTTTCATGTTGCACCCCCAATTATTAGTGTCCTGTTAAATCGAACACCCCAATGTCGTACGTGTTAAAGCTCTTTACCTGCAGGTAGTACAGCGTGGTGTCATCGGCAACCATAGGTGTGTAAATTTTCAGGCCTGGAAGGATAAAGCGATTAACGCACACATAGGAGAGGTTACTGAAACGGTATATCTCGAGGTATCTACCTTCATAGGTATGAGAGTAGGTGGCATAAATTTCGCTGCCATCATGCTTTACCGCCCTAATAGAAGCGGATAAAGCATCTACATATGTCCAAGGGGCGACGGCCTTTTGTACCACACCTTCTATATACAACTCTGGTATAGCTGGGTTGGGGTTAATTACTAAATGATTACTTGGGTTTGAACAATAAGCGGCAATGCTGAAATCACTGGTATCATAAACGGTAACTGCACTATAAGTGTACACAAAAAGATACTTGCCATCGGGGCTCATTACCACAGATTCATTGGTGGTGTTTACACCATTCGACACTGATACTTCACGCAAGACCGCGTTAGTTTGCCAGTCTATGGCCTGCAATTTGGTATCTTGTTGCTGTATAACGACGGTGTACAAAATGCTGCCGTCCGAATTAGGAATCGCCGCTGTTACCGGATTATCAGTAGTTATCTCTTGCGTTTGACGCGTGTTTAGGTTTACGGCAACTATGGAACTGAACAAA
>CAYMKM010000226.1:0-2005 GCA_964390985.1 uncultured Clostridia bacterium
TCTCCAACGACGTAAATGCGTAGTATCGGTCCTCTCCAACTGCTGGTGCATTCCCCGCACCAGTAGGCTCATCACAAAAATACCACCCATACCACCCAACAAAACGCCTAACTCCACCAACACCGGCATGCCATGCGTGGTGGCCAAAGTGGCCAGCGATAAACCGTTCTCCATCACCAGTAAACCTGCCACTTGGTATAGAGCACTGCGACGGGCGGCCATCAAATATAGGCCAATCATCATTACTGATAACGCCGCTGGGAAAATAACCTCGCCCCAAGGTTTATTAGCTGGTAACAAAGTGGGAGCTATGTAATACGACAGCGTTACTACTCCAATGGTAACCACCAAAGCTTTATCGGGCGCCAACAGCGAGCGGTTATCGCCTGCTCCACCCACGTAATTGTACATATAAATAAGGATGGCGGGCATCAAAACCACCTTGCAAATACCAGCCACTACAACGGCCCATATAATACTTGCCTGCCCGGCCTGCAGCCCCACAACCAAGGTGGTGACGGCAATAACCAGCGATTGAAGCGCCAGCAAGCTAACAATGGCACGAAACTTACGCGCCGACCCTTGTGCCACGGCAATTGCTACGGCAGTAAACGCCAGCATTTGTAGGCTGGTGGATGTTGTAATAGGTATTGTTGCGAGTCCCATTCTCTAACCTCCATAAAGAGCTGGTCACAAATTGATAACTGCTCCTACCACGCCTAAAAACAAAGCGACACCAAGCAGGTACTGCAGTTTAAAGTAACGCATTTTGGCATTTGCCGTCTCGGTGGCGGCTAATATTAGCCCCACAACTAGTACCTTAAGGCAATAAAACACCACGCCAGCAAGCCACACACCCACATGACCCACGCTGGCGACTGGCAAGATGCCCAACCAAAAGGGGTGCCAGGGCAATGCCAGGTTAGCAATTAAGCCACACAACAACAGTTGTTTCACACTGTGCGCCCAGGTGATGAGGGCTAATTGCCATCCGCTTATATCTAGAACCATACCTTCGTGCACCATGGTTAGCTCCAGGTGCGTATCGGGGTTATCAACGGGAATGCGGCCTGTTTCGGCTACTAATACCACACTCAGTGCCGCCAATGCTAACAAATGGCCTAATGTGAGACTGGCCAAGCCGTTTGCTTGCAAATATAGCATCATTCCGCTCAGCCCCGTAGTGCCCGCTGGTAAGGCTATGGCCAACAGACCCACCATAAACACCGGTTCCACCAGAGCGCCTATGTGTAACTCTCGCCCAGCGCACATGCCGCCAAAGTTGGTGGCGCCATCTAACCCCAACAAGGTGGTGCACACGCGCATCATGGCTAGTAGGTATATCACAATGAATACGTCGCCGCTGCGCCCCAAGGGTGCTGCTGTATATAAAGGTACATAACAAACGGCGGCCCCCACCGCTGCTATAATCAGCCACGGTGCATAAACACTGACTGATGAAGCATGATCAGATATAACCGCCTCACGGCTGAACAGCTTGGCAATATCGCGGTATACCTGTAGCACAGAAGGTCCGTTGCGGCCTTGCAAAAATGCCTTAGCGCGTTTAATCACTCCCGATAAAAGCGGAGCGAACAAAAACGCTAGGGCTATTGGGAACAGGTTTTGTACCAATGCCAAGAGCCTCACCTCGCAAACAACAGCAACAAAGCCACGGTAATAAATAGGTAAATCAAATACAACTGCAAACTACCCGTCTGCAAATGACGTACTTTGGTGGCAAACTGCCATAACCGATCACGCACTGGCCGGTAGAGCAAACTCTCGCCTGGTACGGCCACTGTCAGCTTATAATGGCCCGGGTCGCCACTTTTGGCATCAACCAACGATTCTTTGCTTTTTATGCGCAGTAGACGCCGCCAAATCACACGTGTTGGCTCGGCCAACCCTAAGCCAGTGTACTGCATGGCTGGGGTAAGGTAATGCCCACACCCCCAAGGTATGGAGCGACGAATGGGCAAAGCTTGCGGATGATACCGCTTGG
>CAYMKM010000227.1:0-1992 GCA_964390985.1 uncultured Clostridia bacterium
CCTCTCATGCAACCTATCAGTGCGCAAACAATTGCCGATTGCGTGCAGCAGCTCATACATCAGGAAAGTCTGAGTGCCCAAGAAGGGATGCATGTTGACCAGGCGTCAATTCTCCGCTTCTTCGCCAGCCCGCTAGGCCAACGCATGCAAGTGGCGGCAGCTAGCGGGCGGGTATACCGAGAAGTGCCATTTGTATTAGCTATCCCCGACAGCGGCGAAGAAGTGTTGCTGCAGGGCGTTGCCGATAGCTTATTCGCCGAAGATGATGGTTGGGTGTTACTCGATTTTAAAACTGATCACTTTTGGGGTAACCCCAATAACTGGCCTGAGCAGGCCTTACAGCGCTATGGAGGGCAACTGCGCTGGTACCGACGGGCATTGGCACAGGTGTTGGATGTGCAAATAAAAGAGTCCTATTTATATTTACTCACTGCAGGTCAGGCTGTGCCACTCCCTGCTGTGTAAGCCATTGATCTATGGTGTTTGAAGGGGCACCAATGTAAAACCCTTGCACACGGTCTACGCCATATGCGTGGAGTAACTTTAAAGTTTGGGCATCAGTTACGTTTTTAGCTGTAGTACGCAAATGTAAACCTTTAGCTATCTCAAGCGCGGCGCGCACTAGGTGTTGGTTGAGTTCATCCTCTGCTAAGTTTTCTATCAGCTTACTATCCAGTTTCAATTCATCGCAATCCACCTGTTTTAAGCGCTGGAATGCGGCAAAACTCGAACCATAGCCATCAATAATGACTGGACAACCCAGCTTACGTAGCGCTTCGGTTGTTTGGCTAAGGTTTAAACTATCGAAATTGAGCGCTGCTTCGGGTATCTCTAGTGCAAGTTGACTAGGGTCAATTTGTGTCTCGTCCAAACACTTCTTTATATACGGTATTAGGTTTTTATCGGCTACTGCTTGCATCGATAAGTTTATAGATACCCGTATTGGTTGGGCAAAACCAGTTTGTTCAGCGATAATACGGGTCGCATTAGCCACAACCCAGCGGTCTATATCATTTAGTAAGCCGAAACGTTGATCCTGGCCTAAAAATGCTGTTGGCTGAATAAGGCGGGAGACTTGGCTAAGCATACGCAACAGCAGTTCAAATTGGCAAATCTGACCAGATTTTAGATCTAACACCGGCTGATAATGAAGTAGAAAAAGATCATCATCCAGTGCTTGGCGTATACGTTTATCCCAATCTAATTGTACGTGAAAACTTGTGGCGGGCTTGAATTGCGCTGTATAAACATGGTATCGGTTTTTACCCAGCTCTTTGGCCTGATACATAGCTCTATCGGCATTTGCCAATATTTCCTCCACTTTTGTACCGTCTGCGTAAAGTGAGGTGATTCCAATACTGGCTGTAATGCCAATCGGTTTACCAGCCAAATTAACAGTATGCCGACGTAACTCTTTCAGGATGTCAGCGGCCACCACCTCGGCCTGCGCTTGGTTGGCTACGGGAAGTAGAATAGCAAATTCATCGCCGCCCAATCGGGCCACGATGTCGCTGCCGCGCAATCTACTCTTTAACAACCTGGCTACGCTGATAAGTAGTTCGTCGCCGCAATGATGCCCGAGAGTATCGTTAATATCTTTGAAGTTATCTAGATCCAGGTAGAGTAAGGCGCTATAGGTCTTATAACGTATGGCATGAGCCAGATGGCGACTAAGCTCTTCTTGAAAACGCCTGCGGTTATATAAATCTGTAAGCGGATCGCGATCGGCCAAATTGATAAGCTGTTCTTCAAAGCGCTTTTGCTCAGTTATATCGTTAATTTGGGCAATAAGGTAATGGGGCTGGCCTTTATTATCGTGTACCACAGCTACGCTAAGCAGCACCCAAACAGAATGCCCTAATTTATGCATATAACGCTTTTCCCATTGATACGAATCAAGTTCATCGTTTAACAGATGGTGGTGGTTCTCTATATTGCGCAAGCGATCCTCGGGGTGGGTTATGCCATGGCAACTCATACCAACCATATCGG
>CAYMKM010000228.1:0-1987 GCA_964390985.1 uncultured Clostridia bacterium
TGGTGTTCATTTTGCCGAGAAGACCTGCCAATGCTACAAAATCTGGATACAGAATATAAGGCTGCTGGTCTAAGAATAGTAGGGGTTAATATTCTTGAAAAACCTGAGGCTGTGCAAAACTTCAGCAGGCAATTAGGAATAAAGTATCCATTGTTATTGGATAGTCAGGGCCTGGCTTGTCAAGCATACTTAGTAAAAGCAACTCCCACCTATGTATTTATCGATAAAGAGGGGATTGTCCGAGCTAATTTAGTAGGGCGGCCGCTAGAGGCTGTTTTTGCCGCCAATTTAGCCCTAATTGTGCCTAACCCCCCTGCTGACTCCTCCCAGAAAACCTCGTCTAGCGCTTAATACTTGCCATTACCACCAACATTACCTGCCTGTTCATTCGCTTTTTTGCATCGAAAAGCAGGTAAGCTGCATTAAATGGAGAACACCATGGTTTATTTGTTTTGATAGACTGCTCTTTTTTCCAGGAGGAATCAGCACATGAAGCTCTCAGAGCGCGCTTGCAGAATTGAACCATCTGTCACCCTGGGTATGAACGCCACCACTAAAGATATGATACGTCAGGGCATCGATGTGACTAACTTTAGCGTGGGCGAACCCGACTTCGATACGCCCGAAAACGTAAAGAACGCTGCTATAAAGGCTATCCACTCCGGGTTTACAAAATATACACCAGCGGCTGGCATAATTGAGTTAAAACAGGCTGTATGCGCCAAATTCCGCCGCGATAATAACCTAGATTATACTCCCAGTGAAGTCGCTATTTCGGTCGGTGCCAAGCACGCTCTGTACAATATATTTCAAGTGCTTTTAAATTCCGGCGATGAGGTGATTGTACCTGCTCCATACTGGGTTTCTTATGTGGAGCAAGTTCGTGTGGCCGATGGTATACCGGTTATTATATCAGCAACAGAGAAGCAAAATTTCAAGATAACAGCCGCTCAAATAGAAGCAGCCATAACCCCACGTACCAGAGCACTAATACTCAACAGCCCGTCTAATCCCACTGGTGCTGTTTACACCTACGATGAACTTGACGCTATTGCCAAAGTAGCCGTCAAACACGAGCTCATTGTGGTTTCCGATGAAATATACGAGCCGTTCCTTTACACTACCAAAGGGCACACTAGCATTGCGCAGCTTGGCCCGGAAATAAAGGCGCTCACACTGTTAGTGCACGGTGTGTCAAAGAGCCACGCCATGACCGGTTGGCGCATTGGTTACACTGTCGGTGACAAGCGAGTGATAGCTGCCATAAGCGACTTGCAAAGCCACAGTACATCCAACCCCTCATCTGTTGCTCAAATGGCCGCTATTGAGGCTCTAACCGGCAACCAGGGTTCGGTGCATAACATGTGCGCCGCTTTCCACCAACGGCGCGATTATGTGGTGGAGCGACTTAACGCCATTCCTGGCATTCAATGCACTTTACCTGAGGGTTCCTTTTATGTGTTCCCCAATGTGAGTGAGCTATTTGGCACCTCCTACGAGGGTACGCCAATTACCGACACTCAAAAGTTAGCCGAGCTATTGTTAACAAAGGCACATGTGGCTTTAGTGCCCGGCAACGCCTTTGGTGCCGATAATTATGTACGCATTTCCTACGCTGCCTCCATGGATAAATTGGCCCAAGGCATGGATCGCATTGCTGCGTTTGTCGGAAAGCTGCGTTAACCCTTTATTTATTATCTCAGATGTACTGCTAAAAGTAAGGGTAAAGGCTACACCCCTTTACAGGCCCTTGCTTTTAGCAGTGCATCTGAGTTTTTTTACTTGCGGGTTAAGGGTATTTATGTGCATTAGCTGCACGTTGGGGTGGGTGTAAAAACAATGGCATTCCCACCCCTATTTCATCAATAACAAGAGATTAGCAGTAAGTAAAATCTGTGGATATGTGGTCAAGTCGTCGATAGGAACGAGGCTAATCAAGCCTCGTTCTATTGATTAGACTTGTCCAAGTTGATGTGGAGTCTGTGGT
>CAYMKM010000229.1:0-1969 GCA_964390985.1 uncultured Clostridia bacterium
TCTAGCACATTGAGTAGCGCATCTACTCCTTGTTGGCGCATTATATTTTGGCAGGGAATCAGTAAGCATTCGCTATCAATAGGTCCTTGCGTTGCGCTGATTTGTGTATTTAACACCTCGTTTAGCCGGTTTAAACCCTCGGGTTGTAAACTCATATATGCTAATCCCCATAACGCTTCCATGCGTGGCAAAAGAGTTTCTAATAAGGTGGGAGTGCGTTCCAAATGGGCTTTGACAGATAGCTTTTCACAAGCTTCCTGTTGGCCGGCAGCGGTAACCGGCAGATATATAGCTACTTGATCACCATCGAAATCGGCATTAAGCCAGGTACATACTAGCGGATGCAAATGTATACAGCGATCAGGATAACGAACAGGGTGAAAAGCAATTAAGTTGGTGACCGCTAGTGTAGGCGCTCGGTTTATAACCACCCATGATTTAGCCATTATGGCATCCAAGGCTGCTACAGCTTCTGAATTACGTGTGTTTACAGCCGCCATAGCTTGCTGATTACCACCCAATTCGCGTATCACTTGCGGGGCGAAAAAATCCCAGGCCATCTCTTCTGCCAGGCCAACCTGATCTAACCGCAAACCAGATCCAGGAACCAAAACTGCTCGGCCGCTAAAATACGATCTACCTCGTACTTGTAGATCGGTTTTTGTTAAAATTGACTGAGCCAGCTTATTCAAAGCGGCAATCAACTCATTTTTACCATGTTTTAGCAGGCTTTCTGGAGTCTTGACAGCCAGCAGATTATGCAACCTAGTGTTGGCTTTAATTACCGAGGGAAAGTGCTCATTATCGGCAGCCACTCCAATTTGCCTGAGTTCTCGTTCTGGCAGCCAAGGGTGTGGTACAGGAAGTGCCAGCTTTATAATTTCTCCTACCGGTTCAGACCAGGAGAAACGGAGAGTAACATTATCTAATTGGCAGTGCACACCTAACACCTGTAACCGCTTTTGCATGTTTATAAAGGCTGGTGTAGGTGGCTGTGCTTGTACTGGAATGCCTTTCATAAATATTTCCGGTAGGGAGGCCGCTTGAGGATTTTCACTGGAGCGTATGTTCATTTGTTCAGCAATGAATTCATATGCTTTTATACTTCGCAGGGCTAGATACTCCATCTGCCCTAGCAGCTGACCTTTTCCCTGGGTGACGAATGTCATCATTTTATTAGCAGCCACATGCTCTGTTACACCCCAGTAAACCCAACCAACTAAGCTTGGTTGCGCTAGTGGTGGTCCAGCCTTCCCATTAGTCAACACTTGCATGCCCTCTGAAGGCAGGCCGATTTTATTTAAACGGGTGCTTATTTCCTCATCCGATGGGGTTTGGAAGGACGGGACAATAATAGGTGCCCCTTCATGTTTAGCAATCCAGCTTAATACTGCTTCCTTCTCTTGGCCGTAGTTTAAGCGGGTATGCAAGCCAATAAAGCTAAATATCAGTTCAATTGGTGTGCCATCAGGTAGATGAGGCATTTCTGCGTCTGGCAATATTCTGCTTATCACGCCTTTGCTACCGTGCCGGTTACCCAGCTTATCTCCTACGGACAGTGCCTGGCTATATTGTAATTTACGTGCGGCAGACTCACTTACCACAATGGCATCGTCAAATGTATCAGCCCCCCAGGAAACAAAGGCGGTCAAAAGGTTACACCCAGTCCATACTCCAGGTACGAGAGGTTCGTTACCGGTTTGCACCAGTGGCGGTTCGGGGTTAGCCAGCATTTGAAATTGCTTCATAAGACCGCAAGCCATTAGGCTGCGAGCCGGGTCATTATGTTCCAGACAGGGAATTAGGGCTGCTGCTAACCCTAATCCCTGGTTATTATCGCTGGACCCTGGTATCAGCTTGGCATCCTTAATATAAGCACCTATGGCGATACTAAGAATTTGACCACACATGGGTCCTTCTACAGTATCTATAGGACACACTCGCCCACGAAAAGTGTCATTTACTTCGA
>CAYMKM010000230.1:0-1927 GCA_964390985.1 uncultured Clostridia bacterium
CGTTTTGGTTGCATGTGTTGGTGAACGATCTATTTATACCGCATGTGTTGTTAGTAATGGGTTGTTTGGGTAACGAAGGGTTAACTATGAGTACTAAAGATGTGGTAGAGGTGGAGCAATGCTCTCTGTAGTTATATTAGCCGGCGGTAAGGGCGAGCGGTTTTGGCCAGCTAGCCGGCAAGGGCGACCCAAGCAGTTTTTGCCCCTCACAGGCCAGCAGGTGATGTTGCAACGCACAGTAGAGCGGGTGACCCCGGCTATTGTGGGGCTGGAGCGGGTGTATGTGGTGACGGGGCAAGAGTATGTGCCGTTAGTGCAAGAGGCCCTGCCCGACTTACCCGCTGCCAACATTTTAGCCGAACCAGTGGGGCGCAACACTGCGCCTGGGATTGGTTGGGCCGCCGCCCACCTAGCTCGCTGCTGGGGTGAGCAGAGTGTGATGGCCGTTTTGCCAGCCGACCATCACATTACCCAGGAGAATGAATTCCGAGCCGTGTTAAAAGCGGCGGTACAAAGAGCGGCCGAAAGCGATGAATTAATAACTCTGGGCATTAAACCCGAACGGGCGGAGACTGGCTACGGCTATATTGAAAAAGGAGATTTCCTAGCCCAAGTACAAGGTTATCCGTGTTATAGTGTGCGTCGCTTTGTGGAGAAGCCGCATGAGGCCCGGGCTAAAGAGCTGGTAGCCGCTGGCACCTACGAGTGGAACAGCGGTATGTTCATTTGGCGGGTAGCAGCCATTCAAGCGGCAATAGCCCGGCACTTGCCCGAGTTGGCATATGGTTTGCAGCAAATTAAGCCACTGGCTGAAGATGGCGGCGCCTCTTTGCAGGAAGTATACCCCCGCCTATCGGCAATTTCCATAGATTATGGCGTAATGGAGAAGGCAGAGCGAGTGAGTGTGTTCCCTGTAGCTATGGGCTGGGATGATGTAGGCTCCTGGCCAGCACTCATGCGTTTGCACCCAGCCGATAACCAAGGTAATGTGACGCTGGGAAAGAACGTCGCTGTGCGCAGCCACGATTGCTTAATAGTGAACCAAACAGAAGGGCTGATAACAGCGTTGGGCGTAGATGATTTAGTGATAGTGGCTAGTGAGGGTGCCATAATGGTGTGCCGGCGCGCCGAAGCACAAAATGTGCGCCAGTTAGTAAATGAGTTACATCGGCAAGGCTTTGAAGATTTTACTTAACTTGTTACCAGCATCACAGAAAATAGGACCAACGTCTGATATATTTACAACGCGAATAATGTAACCGAGTGCCAGCAAAAAGCAGGATAAATGTCACATTATGATTAACTAAATGGGTGTTAGGTAAGGAGGCATTTTAAGTGAAAGAAGCGCACTCTCTCACTAGAGTGATGATTGCTGATGCCCATGAGCTGGTGCGAGCTGGTATGCGCACCTTTTTAGAAAAGGCTTCCGATGTAGTTATTGTAGGTGAAGCCACCTCAGCAGAGGAGACACTAGCCATTTTGGAAAAGCTGGCGGCTAGTCCGCAAGGATGCCCCGATATTTTGGTGGTTGATACTCGTCTGCCTGATGGTTCGGGCATTGATGTTTGTCGGTTAGCTCGTAACCGGTATGGACGATTGCGAGTTATTCTACTTACCGCACTTGCGGAGGAAGAGCCAATATTTGCTGCGATTGCTGCAGGAGCCCACGGTTATATGCTGAAGCAGGTAAGCGGCGAGGATCTACTGCGGGCAGTGCGGGCGGTGAAGGCGGGTGGTGGTTACCTGGATGCGGATACCACAGCGCGTTTGCTGACGCGCTTGCGCAATGGGCGCTCAGCATTAGCCAGTTTGAGTATGGCCGAACGGCGCATGCAAGCTGTGAGCAAGGGCAAAGGGGCCACGGCCACCGTAGCTAATGCGCAAAGCAGTGAGACGCCAGGGGGCTTCCCCGAGCCGTTAAACGAGC
>CAYMKM010000231.1:0-1922 GCA_964390985.1 uncultured Clostridia bacterium
GGTTTCAAGTGAGCAAGCTGAGGAGAACTTAAATCGGTTGATAGAGAGACACTTCTCATAGGTGTATTTGATACACTTATAGTTTTTCCAACCAGCGATAGGTGTATGAGTTAGCTGCTTTTGCTCGCGCTGCCTCCAATTATAGGTCGAGAATCATATACTAAACCTCTGCTTGCCGTCGGCGGAATTACAATAAAAGTTTTGGCCAATCGCTTAAGGCTTAAAAATCCAAAACCGCCCTTTTCAGGGGAATTACTTAGGGCTATCATAAATATTCTCAACAGGCCCATTTATTGGTGATAATAGAAGGGTAAATAATTATGGCGGTTGAAGTTCAATTAACATTGGTTCCTACACCTAATGAGCCCTATGGAGCATTAAGCCGTTTCATTTGGGGGTTAGTCATATCGGCGATAATATAAATGGTACGGGAAAATAAAAACAGTTAGCGGAATAAAGATAATCCCTAAGCACGAGGGGTGGGTTAAAATACACTACTTTGCCCGCACACTGTTAGTTGTGTGGAAGCATGGCCGTGGACCAGCAATCATGCTTACACTTGTGATTTTGGTAAATGGTGCAATGCTTCCGTTGCGCATTGGGCTTACACAGGGCCTTATTGATACTGGCATTCAATTACGCGGTCTGGACGATATTGTCAGCCTGGCACCCTGGGTTGTGGGCCTTATGCTCTGTCTTCTATTTAGTAACATGCGAGAGTTAATGGAAATGCTTCTAAAAATACGAATCCAGCATCGCTTGCGTAAAAGCCTGAGTCCCTGTATTCTCCACAAACTAGCCTCGTTGGGTTACGATCGCTTCGAGAATGCCGAAACGCATGACCTAATAAAGCGGGTTGGTTCAACACCGGAGGAAAAGGCAACCGAATCATTCTGGAGCTTTCTCTTTTTGCCCAGTTATTTTGTCAGTTTAATTGGTCTCGCTAGTATTCTCTATAGCTTTGGGTGGTGGATTCTGCTTGTTATGGCGGTACTCTTTGGCCTGGCTTTGCGCATCAGCATCCGTAAGGGACTCGAGGGGTATAAGCTAAATCGTTCACAAACCTTGCGAAATCGTCAAGCTACCTATCTTTCACAGTTGCTTACAGGTCGTCAGGAAGCCAAAGAGGTACGTTTATTTGGGTTATACAACTATCTGCAAAATCGTTGGCGGTTAACATACGGTGGTATAGTTCAAGAGCAGATGGATTTAGCGATCGAAACGAGCATTAGGCAGGGTAAAGTGCAGCTGTTGCGTATCGCTTTTGTGGGTGGAGCCCTGGTGGCCTTTGGGATACCCCTTGTGCAAGGGAAGGTGACAGTGGGCGCATTTATAGCTGTAGCATCTGCTCTTCAGGAAGCTTTTGAGCTAGCTGCCTGGTATATGCCCTATAGCCTAGCTATGCTAGCGCAGGAGAGTATGTATTGGCGTGATTACGATGATTTAATGACATTGCCAGAGGCCATTTCACCAGTTGATTGTGTGCCAGTGCATACATTCAAGCAGGGGATAGAGTTTCGAAATGTACACTTTACATATCCGGGCAGTGAGAATGAGGTTCTACGAGGTGTTAACCTGCGCATCGCCCCAGGTGAACGTATCGCATTAGTAGGAACTAACGGTGCCGGCAAATCGACGCTAATCAAGCTTCTGCTGGGAATGTATCGGCCGCAGCAAGGCGAGGTGTTGGTAGATGGCATCGAGGTATGGCGCATTCACCCAAATAGTCGTCGGCGTTTGTTATCAGCTGTCTTCCAAGATTTTACCCACTATGAGCTAACTGTACGTGAAAATATTGCCTTTGGCAGTATTGAAAATCTGGATAACGATCAGCGCATTATCCAGGCCGCGCATCAAGGAATGCTTGATGAGCTACTCACCCAACTGCCAGATGGTCTAGATACTTACTTAGGTAAGGTGTT
>CAYMKM010000232.1:0-1900 GCA_964390985.1 uncultured Clostridia bacterium
AGCTGCTGGTATTCCCTTTTATACATGTGGTGGAGCAGCCATACCTATGATGCAGGTGTTAGCTAGTATGGGTATGAGCAGGGGGGCTATTTTAGCGTTTTTCATAACGGGTCCGGCCACTAACATATCGACAATATTCACTTTGGCAACCCTGTTTAAAAGGAATTTTTTAATCCTTTATTATGCAGTTACCTTAATTGGAGCTATCGGTGCAGGCTATTTATATCAGTGGTTGTTATAGGAGGCGGCAGATGAACATGCGAAAACCTACACAAAAACGGTGGTTATGGTATTCGGTAATAATTAGCCTGGTTCTCCTTGTAGTGCTGGACTTACACTCCACAGTGGCACTTAACGCCAGTAAAGGGTATCAGCTAATTTACCCGCTAGCACAGGTGCAACGAGAAGCGCCATGGGATGAAACTACTGTGGCCGTGGTACGCACCAACACGCCAGGTATGCCTAACCCGGTAAATCCCGATACATTGGGAAACCGTATAACCACTCAACAAATTGAACAAATGGTGCGCTTAGCGGTAGATATGACCGGCGGCATGGAAAAAGTGATTGATGCCGACGATCAACTGGTGTTAATTAAACCTAATTGGGTAACCGCAGAAAAGTCCGGTAGCGGTGCCATTACCGATAATCGGGTTGTGAGAGCGGTAATCAAACTGGTTTATGAAGCCAACCCCAATGTTGAAATTGTAGTGGCTGATGGTCCAGGGGGATGGATCGACACATATTTTGCCAGTAAGTATCAGAATAAGGCTAAAGTCGTAGATGGGCTGACCATTAATGGTTATCGGCAAATGGTTGCCGAATTGCTCAATGATGCATCGATGCCAGGGTTAAAACTAAGATTAGACGATTTAAATGTACCTATATCGAATACAGTTTTAAACAGCATACCAGGTGGTGGGTGGTATCAGGATGCATACTGGACACATAAATTGGTTGCTGAAGCTGATAAAATAATATCGGTTCCAGTGATGAAAATACACGGCACACGCATCACTGTCAGTATTAAAAACAATATAGGCATCGGTGCTGGTTCGCGTTACGGGTGGTCTAAATCGGGGTTAGATCACGACCCGGCTGTAATTGATAAAGTGATTGTAGATTTAGCAACTGTTGCTGGTATCGATTACATAGTGGTAGATGCCATTACAGCGTTAGAGAAAGCTTATCAACCCAACAATGGTTCGCCTTTATACCGCAATATGATAATTGCTGGTCACGATACAGTAGCCGTCGATACTGTGGCAGCGCGTTTGATGGGCTTCAACCCGGATGATATTTCGCATGTAACCATGGCTGCGTTAACTGGGTTGGGCATAAACGATTTAGAACGCATCAATATTGTGGGTGAAAGCATTGAGGATGCGGCCTACTTATTTCAAAAAAATATTGTTCATCTAGATTGGCTAGGAAGATCAAAAGAGGGTCAAAGCGTACGCTTTTGGACATGCAATTTATCAGGTGAGCCCATCAGCCCAGATACAGTTCCTGTAGCAGGGGTGGATGGTTGGACAGAACCAGTATACGCCTCCGACGATTTTATTGATATTAGCAAGGCGTTTTCTAATCGTGCCGCCCGATATTATTATGCTTTCACGCACTTCGATGCACCAAAAAACCAAAAGGCGGAGTTGCGGGTGGGCTCTAGCACAAAAATGCGCGTTTGGATAGACGGGGAGCTGGTGTACGATTATAAAGGCTATGCTCGTAAGCATGTATTACCCAACGATGTCGTAACAATAGACTTGAAGGAAGGCAAGCACAATTTATTGGTAGAAACATACAAAGGCACGTTCAATTTAACTATTGCTGAACCAGTGCCATCTAATATACCAGATCCTCGTTACCCTGATCGTTATGCAGGCACACGTGTGCACGG
>CAYMKM010000233.1:0-1897 GCA_964390985.1 uncultured Clostridia bacterium
CGTGGTTTAGCCTACCATATAGTTTCCGGCGTGCGTTATTATGAGCGAAAAGAAGTTAAAGATTTACTAGCTTATTTAAGGGTGGTAGCCAACCCAGCAGATAGTTTTAGTCTACGGCGGGTAATCAACGTACCCCGCCGCGGTATAGGAGAGGTAACAATCTCTCGCCTGGAAGATCACGCTGCACAACGCGGCATCACCTTATATGAAGCGTTAGGTGAAGCCACTCAAGTAAAGCAGCTAGGAGCGGGCTTAGCTGGCAAGGTGCTACAGTTTAAGGCCTTTTTAGACGATTGCCTGGTACAAAAAGAGCAGCTTTCATTGACCGGGTTAGCCGAATATGTTTTGGAGAAAAGCACCTATTTATCTGCGCTGAACGCCGAAAAAACCATAGAAGCAGAGGCGCGCATCGAAAATCTAAAAGAGTTCCTCTCTGTTACAAAGCAGTTTCAAGCAGACGCAGCAGCGGGCGATCCGGATTTGCTCGAAGCTTTTTTAGAGCATGTGGCTTTGGTTTCTGATGTCGATGCTTACGATGAAAACGACGCCGCCGTCACTTTAATGACCTTGCATTCGGCGAAAGGGTTGGAGTTTCCCGTAGTCTTTTTGGTGGGGATGGAAGACGGCGTGTTTCCGCATAGCCGTGCTCTTTGGGATGCCACAGAATTAGAGGAAGAGCGCCGTCTGGCTTACGTGGGAATGACCAGAGCGCAACAATTGCTTTACCTTACTTATGCCCAGCAGCGTATGCTATATGGTCAAATTAACGCAGGTATTGTCTCCCGCTTCATACAAGAAATTCCCGAACAATATCGGCAAGGGCTAGAGAGCAATCGTTGGCAACTCGCCGCCGTACATGCCCGCTTGACAGCGACTGGTAGCGATACCAATGGGCAAAAGGTGAGCGTAAAGCCAGGTATCAAAGCATCATTCAGTGCCGGGCAGCGCATACAGCATGAGAAGTTTGGCTCAGGTACAGTGGTTAGCGCACAGCCCTCGGGGCAAGACCAAATCATCACTGTGGCTTTCCCGGGTGCAGGAGTGAAAAAACTACTGGCCAGCGTGGCACCTATTACGCTGGTGGACTCTGCTGACCGCCAATAATTCGGTAGTATAGCCGCTTCCACAACGCAGGGCGAGGCACAGCACGGGCAGCCAGTAAGGGTATATCGGCTATCCGTACGCCATCAGCGTAAACTTCGCAAACACCTAATTGCTGGTGGCGGCTGATGGGCAATTGCAGTTTATCTAATTTTATGATGGTGCTAAGGGTACCAGTGGAGCCAGTTCTTATTACCGCCAGTAAATCGTCCGCCGGTACCAGGCCTAATGAATGAATACTGTTGGGTGGTTTTATTTCGGCAATTATTTGCCCACCCTTAGCTACCTGCACTAGCTGAAACTGGTTAAACCCATACTCCAATAGGCGTATGGTGTCTTGCCAACGGTTGCTGCTACCTAATACAACAGTTATTAGCTGCATGCCCTCGCGTGAAGCAGCGGCAGCTAGGCAAGGGCCAGCTTTACCCGTGGTACCGGTTTTAATACCCTCAGTACCAGCGTAACTCCATAATAAACGGTTAGTATTACGCCAGGTAATGGAGCGTTCGTTGTATAAATAACTGATGGTGCCCACGATTTCCGCAAATTTTGGGTACAGTAAAGCCACACGGGAGATCATGGCCAAATCGAATGCAGTCGAGTAATGATTGGGTTGATCGAGCCCATGAGGGTTAGTGAAATTTGTATGCACAGCTCCCAGTTCCCGGGCCCGCTCGTTCATTAATTGTGCGAATTCGGGTACACTGCCAGCCAAATGCTCGGCGACTGCTACAGCGGCATCGTTACCAGAACGCAACAGCATGCCATAAAGCAGATCGTCAAAACGAATTTCCTG
>CAYMKM010000234.1:0-1883 GCA_964390985.1 uncultured Clostridia bacterium
TCCAAAGTGATATACTCCGCTTCGCCCTCATCATCGGCTGCTTGCCATACCGTAAACACATTACCATCAGCTGCATTAACTGGCATATTTAATAAATTGGAACTACTAGCTGCTACATCCACCACACGATAATCCCCGGCTTGCGTTAAGCGGGTTTTCCACGAAGGCATATCTAGAATATTGAAAATGGGTTTGCCATCGACTGTAGTTGGCACTTCTAGTTTTGTTAATGCAAGAATGGTAGGTACAATATCTACAATGGAAGCCCGGTGTACAATACTACCCGGTTTAATGCCTCTCCCCCAAAACAGCATCATAATGTGATTTTCTTGCGGGGTACCGTGCCCACCGCCCAAGCCATTACCAGCTGTTAATGCCCGCCCTTCGCAGGGGATAATAGCCACATCGCCCAGCCGTTCTGGATCAGCTCCCAATTGCTCTATTTGGGCAGCATTTAAGACATCTGCGCCCTGAATGCCTTGTAACAACCGCATTAACGCCTCTTCACGCTCTGGTGTGCGTTGTGCTGATCGCCAGTATAAATAGGATGCACCAGCATTTATATATACCAGGTCGGTATCGGTAGTTATCTGGGCATTAGTACCAGCAAAACTTAAATCACTCTGCATAGCCAATTGTGTTAAGCTCGGTACCAGCGGTATACCATCATAAGGTGACATACCATGATCAGACGCTATTACTATAGTGGTACGCTCAGTAAGGTTTAACCGATCTAACTCAGCAAGCAATAGGCCAATACCTTCATCAGCTGCCAATACCGCCCGGCGAGTCTGTTGGCTAAATGGTCCAAACTTATGTCCAGCAGTATCAATATCAACGTGATAATGCACCAATAAAGCAGGTAAATCTATTGTTAGATAGCTAATTAATGTGTTGAAATCACCTTGTGTATAAAAGCGGGCACCACGCCCTTCTAGCATGAAATGATTAATAGCCACTGTTTGCCAACCGCCAGCAGACATCACTTCAGCAATGGTAGTGGCCTGATTATCGCGCAACGGCGAAATTATGCGGTCTAGTTGCCTATCATATCGGGAATTATTTGGTATGCCCGTGGTACGAGGCAACGCCCCAGTAACAAAGCTCGTTTGGTTGGGCGTAGTCATAGACGGAAAAACCGAACGGCCCTCAACTACCCAGGCGCCTTCTGCTACTAAGCGAAGTAAGTTGGGTGGGTTATACATGGTAAGATAATCAGGGCGTAACCCATCGAGCATAATCATAATGCACATATCGGGTGCAGGATTTAACGGGAGGGTAGCTTGAATAGGTGAAGACCAAGTTATGAGGTACACTACAATTACTACGTTGAGCAGGTGGCGAACCTTCAATTCGCTTCATCTCCTGCTGTTACAGCTTATTGTTTATAATTCTACTTAACTATGTTTATTCCTGCGCTTTAACAGGGTTTGCTACTGTCTGGCGCCAATAGCTACGGAAAAAGAGATGATGGTAATGGATGTCATTTTTTATTGGGTGGAGTCTTTCGCTGCTAATACCATCTTGATATTCACCCTTTTTTGCCTGCTCGGTTTAGCTAATGTATTTATACCGCCCATCCCCATAGAAACCCTCACGTTATTCGGCGGGTACCTTAGTGGAAGCGGTCATGGCAACGCATTTATTATGTGGGTTTCGGTAGTAACCGGGATGTCGGTGGGCGGTATAGTTCTATTCATGTTAGCCCACCATGCCGGCGACCGCCTGCTGCATTTACCATTTATTCGCAAGCAACTAGGCGCATCAGGGTTACAGCGAGCCCGCCAGTGGTTTAACCGCTACGGTGTATGGACCATTTACATAGGCAAGCTGGTACCGGGTATGAGTTTTGCGACAATCCTAGCCAGCGGCCTATTTGACAT
>CAYMKM010000235.1:0-1858 GCA_964390985.1 uncultured Clostridia bacterium
TGGGGGCGGTGTATCCAACAGCAAAAGTTGTAGAGGCATTGGCCTGTGTGGCGCAAGGTTCCAGCGAAATTGATATGGTGTTGCATGTGGGTGCACTAAAAGCTGGTGCGTATAACGCGGTTTTGAACGATATAAAGGGCGTAGTGCAAGCAGTTGGTACTAACGCATTAGTAAAAGTAATAGTAGAAACCTGCTTGTTAACTACTGAAGATATTATGGCGGCTTGTTTGTTATGCAAATGGGCTGGCGCCGATTATGTTAAAACATCCACCGGTTTTTCTCTGGCTGGGGCTAATGAGGTGCATGTGTCACTGATGCGGCAAGTGGTAGGGGCTAATATGGGCGTAAAGGCTGCGGGGGGCATTCGCTGTAAGGCTGATGCACTTCGGTTAGTGCAGGCTGGCGCCAGTCGGTTAGGCACTAGTCGTGGTCCTGATCTGATTAAATGAGGCGAATAAGGCGGTGAAGGGCAGCTTTGGCAGAACATTATTTTACCCGCACACCCGCTGCGGCGCATGGGCGACAAGAGATTACTTTTGTAACTAAGCATATTGAGTTGTCGATGGTAACAGATACTGGCGTTTTCTCACGCCATGAGGTAGATCTGGGCACGCAATTGTTGGTAGAATCGGTGACGCCACCTAGTGATGGGCTCGTGCTCGATTTAGGCTGCGGTTATGGACCCATTGGTTTAGCCTACGCAGCTATGCAGCCAAACTGTCATGTACATATGACCGATGTGAACGAGCGAGCAGTAGCCTTGGCCAAAGAAAATGCCGCCCGCAACAATATTAATAATGTGACAGTGCATCAAGGTGAGGGGTTAGCAGCAGTAACTGGTATATTGTTCTCTCTAATAGTCACAAACCCGCCAATTCGTGCCGGTAGGACAGTATTAATGCAACTTTTTGCTACTGCACTCGCACAACTAGAACCGCAAGGAAGATTAGCATTTGTAGTACGCACTCAACAAGGTGCCAAAACACTGGCGCGAGAGGTTGGCAATTTGGGAAGCAACGTTTTAGAAGTGGCTAAAAAATCGGGTTATCGGGTGTATGTGGCCACTAAAAGCAGGGGGTCCGAGTAGTAGCGCCGAACCCGTGCAAAAGAGGAGCGTTACACGTAGGGGGGCGATTTACGTGATGAAGGCGCTCAGAACATATGGACATACTCAATTAATGGGCACTGTGCACATTGGTGGTAGCCAAAGCTCTAGCTTAGCGCTGCTAGCAGCGGCCGCCGCCGCTGAAGATACAGTTGTGCTATGTGGTTTACCAGCGGTGCATTCTGTTACTACTCAGCTGCAAGTGTTACGTCGGTTTGGGTATACCACGGAAATGCAGCAAGGATCGTGGCATATTCGGCCAAGTTCCAGTAGGCCAATATTCTCTGATAAAGACAATTTGCCATGGTCAGCGATGATGCTAATGGGACCGTTGATAAGCCGCTGGGGGCAGGTTAGCTGGCCGCTGCCAGGTGGTGGGCCTACTGGTCCCAGGCCGTTAGATCTGCATATAAAAGCATTGCGTATGCTAGGCGCTCAGGTGGAGATTACTGGTGGATGTTTGCATGTAGATGCAAAGCAACTGGAAGGGGCGCAAATAGCGCTCGATGTACCTAGTTTTGGCGCTACTTGGACAGCGCTGACAGCTGCTTTGCGGGCCCGTGGCCGTTCGCAAATTATTGGCTGCTCCCGAGCACCGGAGATCCTTGATGCAGTTACGTTACTAAACAATATGGGTGCACGGATCAGCGGAGCTGGCACCGAGGTTATTACCGTTCATGGCGAAACTGAGCTATCTGGTGGAGCACATGAAGTAATGCCCGACCGCATAGCCGCTGGTTTATACCTGCTGGC
>CAYMKM010000236.1:0-1844 GCA_964390985.1 uncultured Clostridia bacterium
GCGAACCTGTTAAAGTAGAGGTTATTTCTATCGATTTAGATCGGGGACGCATCGGTTTGGCGCTGGTGCCTAGGTGAGTCAATAATGAGAGGGCATCAAGGGCGGTGGAACGCGTTCCATTCTGCAGTTTGTTACTGTGATTGGTATCCGTACCAATCGCATATTTAGACTTTGCATCGGCTGCTGAGTCACTACGCGGCGGTCATATTCGCCCCCACCGCCATTCCGCCCAGGTGTTGAAATAATGCCCATCCTATTTTCTGAACAGCATGTAACCGGGCATATGGAGGGCAAAACGAAGCTTCCCATTTGAAAGCAGGACTTATAGCAGGGCGTTCGATCCACTAGCAATTACATTCATGCTCGTGCGATCACCCGAATAAATAGCACTTGGCACATTTTGTACGTAGGTTTCTCCAGACTTTACCGTGGCAAAATTCTCCACACCTTTTGCGAACCATATCATCTGGTGACACTATCACCTCCGACTAATTGATAGGTTTTCTTCAAACCCGGGTTCAGCCAAGGGCCAAAATGGAAGGCACTGCGAAATGCAACAGCGGTACACCGCTTTGAGCAGGTGGTTTAGCACACTGTCGGTTAGATACTCACCTCGCAGCAACGGTGGTTTCAAAAAAATAACACACTACCACTCCACAGCTTGCTACCATGCTGGCTACACCATGCTGGTTACATCATCCGGTCTGGCTACATCATAAGAAGAGCATTCTTTCAACTAAAGAGAGTAGCAGTAGCAAAAATCTGTACGTGGCGGCCATTTGAACTATGGTAGATTGACAACCGACCCAACTTGCTCCTACTCAGCGTTAAGGTTTACAATATTATTGTTGAGTCTGGGGGCAAGCACAGGTTGGCGCAAAAGCATAGTGATATAGGTAATGGTGTTCTTGAAGAGGTTGTTCTATTTTGTAGTCTTTTGAAGTGGTCCGTATTAGCCATTCTTACGGGTGCATTAATTGGAGCCGGGGTGGCGTTTTTCCTCAAGGCCGTAAGCTGGACAATATGCGGTGGCGGATATTGCTACTGCCGCTGGGCGGGCTAATCACTGGTTGGTTGGTGCATCGGTTTGCTCCAGAGGCCAGCGGCCATGGTACTGAAGCGGTAATTCGGTCCATACATGAGCAAAACGGCCGGGTGAGAGCTGCGGTTATCCCAGTTAAGTTACTGGCTACTGTAGTCACCTTGGGCGTTGGAGGTTCGGCTGGCAAAGAAGGCCCCGCTGCCCAAATTGGTAGCGGCATAGCTTCCTTAATAGCAGATACACTGCGACTTACCGATCAAGATCGCCGTAAACTGGCGGTATGCGGCATTAGCGCCGGCTTTGCTGGTGTTTTTGGCTTGCCCATTGCTGGCAGCATCTTTGGCATTGAAGTGTTAGCTGTCGGTGGCATGTTTTATGAATATTTGCTGCCATCGTTTATGGCCGGAGTAACTGCTTTACAAGTAGTGCAGCGGCTTGGCATCAACTTCGTCCAATACACATCATTAATAAACCCGGCCATCTTCGCCATCTCCGGATTATCGCTACTGCGTATGTTGGTACTGGGCATATGTATGGGCTTGGTAGCACTGCTTTTCATTGAAATGATGAAATACATGCATCAGCTATTTCACAAGATACCCTTACCTGCTCCATGGTTGCCTTTCATTGGTGGATTCGTGCTAATACTATTAGCCATGCTCGTTTCTAATCAGTATCTTGGTTTGAGCACAGATCTGCTTAACCTAACGCTTTCTGGTGTGCAAGTAGCTGCGCTAGCCTTTATATGGAAAATCCTCTTTACATCCGTCACACTGGGGTCTGGTTATAGTGGTGGGGTCAT
>CAYMKM010000237.1:0-1821 GCA_964390985.1 uncultured Clostridia bacterium
CACGGCAGACTTTGGATCTGCTTTTCCAGGTTCGAGTCCTGGCTCCCCAGCCACTATAATTACCCGGGAGTTGCCTATTAAGCAAGGGCGGCTCCTTTTGTTGTATCCAGTTTGGATGGGTAAACTAAGCCAAAATATTGAATGCTTTTCCATGTGTTTGGCGCGCAGGGGATAGCAATTTGGACGAGAAGTGTTCCCTGAGACCACAGGCTGTTATTAGTCTGCGGCCGCGAAACGGGGGAAGAGAGCGCAATGGATAAAAAGAAAGTCAGATTGTTTACTGGTACTGCCAACCAGGAATTGGCAGTGGAGATATCCCGCGAAATGGGTATCCCCATGGGAGATGCTGAAATTAGCCGCTTTCGCGATGGGGAGATCAATTTACGCATCAACGAGACCGTGCGCGGTTGCGAAGTCTTTATTGTTCAACCAACCTGTGCACCAGCTGATGCCAATCTGATGGAATTGTTGGTAATGATTGATGCTCTCCGCCGAGCTTCAGCCAAACACATTGCTGCTGTTATACCTTATTATGGCTATGCACGCCAAGATCGCAAAAATAAGCCACGAGATCCCATATGTGCTAAATTGGTGGCGAACCTGTTAACCGCGGCTGGTGCTGATAGGGTATTAACCATGGATTTACATGCGGGGCAAATACAGGGATTTTTTGATATTCCGGTGGACAACCTGAGAGCATTACCTATCCTTACCCAATATTTTCACGACAAGGGGTTAGAGAACATAGTAGTAGTTTCGCCCGATGTAGGGGGCGTGGCAAGGGCGCGCGCAATGTCGGAGCGGTTGAAAGCACCTTTGGCTATTATTGATAAACGTCGCCCTGAAGCCAACGTTTCTCAGGTGATGAATGTAATTGGCGATGTTACTGGTCGTACTGCTATTATGATAGATGATATTATCGATACAGGCGGTACCATTGTGAATGGGGCCGAAGCGCTTATTGGTGCGGGTGCTAAGGAAGTGTACGCATGTTGTAGTCATGCAGTGTTTAGTCACCCAGCTGTTGAGAAGTTACAAAACTCACCGCTGAGTGAAGTTATTACTACCAATAGCTTACCGTTACCACCCGAAAAGCATTTGAGTAAAATAAAACCGCTCTCTGTGGCACCACTATTTGCTGAGGCTATTCGCCGCATTGTTGATGAAGTATCCGTTAGTAAGCTGTTTGTATAATGAAAGGTGATGCATATGCACGGTTTTACAATTAAGGTAGAAGACCGATCTCAACATGGAAAAGCAGCAGTACGCCGTATGCGTGCTGAAGGTAAGGTGCCGGCGGTTGTTTATGGAGTCGGTATAGATGCTTTATCATTGTCGGTATCGGGCAAAGAGTTGGGCCGCATAGTAGACCAGGGAGCTCGTGGGCGCCTAGTAAAGCTGGAAAAAGAGGATGGTCCGCTTACGGTAGTGCTCAAGGAAATAACACGGCATCCTGTAAGTGGTAGTTTGTTACACGCTGATTTTCACAAGGTAGCGCTCGATCAATTGATGAATACCGAAGTATCTGTTGTAGTAGTTGGCGAAAACGAACGGGAAGTCGATGGCGCTGTGGTAGTGCAAGGCTTGCGGCACATTATGGTTGAGTGCCTGCCTACGGAAATTCCCGAGTATGTTGAAGCTAATGTGGCTAACATGGAAATAGGCAATACCTTGCGCAGCGGCGATTTGACGTTGCCGGAAGGCGTTACGTTGGTTTCTGATGCCGAAGCAGTAGTAGTAACCGTAACTGCTCCGTCGTTAGCTGTAGAGGAAGAGACAACAGCAGACGAGACAGAGGAACAAGCAGAGAAGGCTGAGGAA
>CAYMKM010000238.1:0-1758 GCA_964390985.1 uncultured Clostridia bacterium
TTTCGACATTTATGTTAAAGAGGGTGCGGTTCTAAATACACAACATCGCAAGGCTTATAAAGCCTTGGGTATAGAACCTAAACCCAAGAAACTAGGTAGCAAGGAATGCACTACGTTCATGTGTGATAATTTCTATGACATTCGTACCTTTGGAGCTGTGATGGCAATGGAAATCAACTGCGGACAAGTTAGAGGACCTGTTCAGCTGAACTTTTCTCGGAGTATTGACCCCATCGTTCAACAGGAGATAACAATTACGCGAGTAGCTGTTACGAATGAAAAAGATGCCGAGAAGAAAGAACGTGAAATGGGTCGTAAGCACATAGTCCCATACGCTCTATACCGTTGCGAGGGTTACGTATCAGCACCGCTAGCTGAGCAGACCAAATTCACTACAGAAGACTTAGATTTACTATGGGAAGCGCTAATAAACATGTTCGATCACGATCATTCAGCTGCCCGGGGAAAGATGGCATCTCGCAAACTCTTTGTTTTTGAACATGAAAGCAAATTCGGTAACGCTCCTGCCTATAAACTATTTGATTGCATTAGCGCTGCACGTTGGAGCTCTACATCACCAGCTAGACATTTTGAGGATTACGTAATAACAGTAGAAGAAGCTGCCCTACCCAGTGGGGTCAAGTTGATCACGTTAATATGATCAAAAAGTATGATGAGGATAGCCTACTGCCGCTTTCTGGTATACAACACCTTGCCTTCTGCGAGCGGCAGTGGGCGCTCATACACATTGAACGACAATGGACAGACAATGTGCGAACTGTAGAAGGAAAACAAATGCATGAACGGGTGCATAACCCTTGGCTTGCAGGCTATGATGATGACCATATTGTAACACGTTCTATGCCTTTGCTATCACACAAACTTGGGCTATATGGTCAAGCTGATGTAGTTGAGTTCTGGCCTACTAGTGAAAAAACTGGTATCGGAGTTACGTTACCTAGGCGGAAAGGATTATGGATGCCCAAACCAGTGGAATATAAACGCGGTAGACCAAAAATTGATGATCGCGATGAAGTGCAGCTCTGTGCCCAGGCAATTTGTCTAGAGGAAATGCTTGGGGCAGTAGTTCCGGAGGGTGATCTCTACTACGGGGAGCCTCGTCGACGCCAGCGGGTTATATTTAGCGACGCTTTACGGATTAGAGTAGAAAAGTTATGTTTACGCATGCATGAATTGTTTAGTTTAGGGCGCACTCCACTAGCTACTAAGAGTAAACACTGTTCACTTTGTTCGCTCGTGGATTTATGTTTACCAAAAATAACCAATAACTCCAGTTCGGTCAGTGCATACATTCAAAATCAGCTAAAGGATACCGAGTCATAAGGGCCCTAACCAACTTGTCTATCAACCATTTGAGGTGTGTTCATTGCGTAAGCTATTAAACATGCTATATGTGACAAGTCCAGATGCTTACTTAAGCAGAGATGGTGAAAATGTAGTGGTACGTGTAGATGGCAAGGATGTTTTTCGCACGCCGATACATATTCTTGAAGGTATTGTGACTTTTGGATATCAAGGGGCAAGCCCAGCAGCAATGGCATTATGCGCAGAACGCGGTGTGGCACTAGCCTTTCTAAATGAATATGGCCGATTTTTAGCTCGAGTTACTGGCAAAGTATCTGGCAATGTGCTACTTCGTCGACAGCAATATCGAGTTGCCGATTCTGAAAAAGGGTCAGCTCATATTGCTTCCAGTATTTTAACTGGCAAACTATCTAACTGTCGTACGGTACTACA
>CAYMKM010000239.1:0-1723 GCA_964390985.1 uncultured Clostridia bacterium
GCCGCTATCAGTACGGTGGCCACAACCCATGAATATACCAACCGCAACGGTGCACTTATTGCTACGGACACTATTATTGGCGAAGGCACCACTATTGAACCAGGGGTTTTTATTGATCATTCCGTTACCATTGGTGCTAATGTACGCATACATGCGGGTGCGGTTATCCGCGCTTTCACACATATAGGCGATAACACCATCATCAAAGAAAACGCCATAATTGGTAGCGAAGGCTTTGGTTTTGAGCGCGATGATGAAGGGGTACCTATTCGGCTTCCCCACCTGGGTGGCGTGCAAATTGGCCGCAATGTAGAGATCGGTCTGTGCAATTCCATCTGCGCTGGCACTATTGACCCCACTGTAATTGAAGATAACGTGAAAGTTGATTCTCTTGTTCACATTGCCCATAACTGTTTTATAGGTGCTGGAACTCTCGTTACCGCTTGTGCCGAAATAAGCGGATCGGTTAAAGTTGGCCAACAGGTGTGGATCGCACCTAACGTTTCCATTATCGAGAGCAAACAAATTGGCGATGGAGCAACAATTGGCATTGGCGCAGTGGTCATAAAAAATGTAGAGCCAGGGGCCATTGTTGCCGGTAGCCCAGCCAAGCCAACCACAGAAATATCAAAGATGAACCGGGTATTATCACGTCTGTTGGCACAGGAGGATGCCCATGGAAGTTAAAACGGTAACAGTCATAGGCGCTAACGGCACCATGGGATGCAATGTATCTGCAATATTTGCCTCTTTTGGCGGTGCCAAAGTTTATATGGTCAGCCGTACTAAAGATAAATCTGAAAAAGCAATTGCTAGAGCTGTTAAGTCCGTTAGGGCCGATAGCATAAAGCGTAACCTGATTCCCGTAGATTACTCATCGCTAGCTAGCTGCATTAAAGATTCTGATTTAGTTTTTGAAAGTGTTGCCGAGGATATGGAAACCAAGTTGCAGGTGACTGGCGAAATAGCCCGCTACATAAATGAAGATACCATCTGCGCTACTGGTACCTCGGGGCTTTCCATAACCACCTTGGCCGAGGTTATGCCGGAAATCAACCGCAAAAATTATATGGGCATGCATTTTTACAACCCGCCCTATAGCATGCCTTTATGTGAAGTGATAGCCACCAATTATACGGATAAAGCAAGGTACAACGCTGTTAAAGAATACCTGGCCAAAACGCTATATAGAACAGTAGTAGAAGTGAAGGATTCTCCCGCCTTTTTAGGTAACCGCATTGGTTTTCAACTTATAAATGATGCACTTATATATGCGGAAAAGTATAAGTTTAACGGTGGCATCGATTACATAGATGCCATATTAGGGCAATACACGGGCAGAAGCATGGCACCGCTGGTTACATCCGATTATGTGGGGCTAGATGTGCATAAAGCGATTGTGGATAATATATATCAAAATACTACTGACTACGCACACAAAACATTTGTTATGCCTAACTTTGCCGTTAAGCTGGTTAATGAAGGAAAGCTAGGCCGCAAAGCTGGTGGCGGTTTATATAAAGTAGAGCTGCAAGATAACGGTACCAAGCGCTATTTGGTCTACGATATCGTGGCCGGTAATTATCGCGATAAAATTAAATACAGCTTCCCATTTGCCGAAAACATGATATCGTCTTTGGCAATTGGCGATTATCAGGCGGCATTAACCACACTAGTTAATAACCGCTCCATTGAAGCGCAAATATGCCTGGAATTCATACTT
>CAYMKM010000240.1:0-1712 GCA_964390985.1 uncultured Clostridia bacterium
TTAGTGGAAGAGAGCGGCCAGATTGCGATTCCATGTGATTGTATATGAACTCGCTACTATGGCACATTCTGGGTCTAAACATTGTTAAAATGCAGGAAAACAAATTCATATATTCGCCTCCATTCTTGTACACATCGTAATATGAACCGCCCACAAGTGACGGTTGAATATCAGTTAAAAAATTAATTCTATAGAAGTGCGTTAAATGAAACGATAGCGTTTACCTAGGTTTTTACCCTCATCCAGGAATAGGACAGATTGAGTTCGCGACAAAAATTAAACCTTTATAATAAAAATTGGGGGCAAATATTAGAGGAACTGGCAAAAATATAGAGAAAAACAAGTGTGACTACTTGTCCAAAGGGGGCATAAATCAATGAAGAGAGTAGCATGGTTTCTGTTAGTAGCGGCAGCAGTAATGGCTTTGGCTCTGCCCACAGCCGCGCAAACACCCAACTTGGCCACAGTTGCGGCGCGCGTAAGTGAGGCTCCGGTTATTGATGGTGTTCTTGATGATGCCGCTTGGCTAACTGCTAGTCAGATGGGGGCAAAATTGGTATGTGACCAGGACAACACTGGTGCTTTTATCAGTGCTTATCCGCGGGTTGCCTACCTTGCCTACGATGATAACAATCTGTATGTAGGCATCAAGATTTTCACCGCTGATGCTAGCGCATTGGTGACTGAAGCTGCTTCGTACTGGAATACCGATGAAGTTGAAGTATTCCTCGAGTGCCCTGACACAATGATGTACTACAAGATCACAGTGACTGCTGCTGGCGATTGCTATGAAGCCAGTGGTATTGGCCTTTCTACCGCGGCTGTCTCCAAAGGAGATACCTACTGGGTAGTAGAGGCTGTAATGCCGTTTGCCACCCTGGGTAAAACACCCAAGGCTGGCGATGTATGGGGCATTAACGTAGTTGGTCACCAGGTAGCCGATGGCGATATGTGGATTTGCTGGAATCCGACCTATGGCGGATTTAACAACCCATCCCGCTTTGGCTCGCTAACATTCTTGGACTAGTAGAAACGAATTAATCGTTAAAAAGTGGTCAGCAAAAGGACGCCCTGCAAGGCGTCCTTTTGCTATCATTACGTAACACAATGTTAGCGTTAGAATGCTAAAGCGACTGCCCCTTTTCCTGCATAGGTGGCAATAGTACTACCCATAGGAGCCACAATTACCTGTAGAGGTGAAAAACGTTCTATAATAGCTTGTGCTAGTGCTTCAGCTTCTTTTAGGTTATCTACATGAGCTATGCCAATTATGCGGTTACGAAAATCTTCACCACGCTCAGCCATGCCTTCTAGAAACCTATTAATAACTGCGACTTTACCTCGTACACGGTCACACACTTCAACTCGACCTTCTACAGTGTGTACAAAAATTTTAAAGCGTAATATCTGGGCTACAGCCGATTGCACTCGGTTTACCCGTCCACCTTTTACAGCATTTTCGAGGGTATCTAAGCTTACTAAAACCTTTGTGCGAGTACGTAAAGCCTGTAAGTGAGCAATAATATCGCGTAAAGAAAGACCTTCTTGTGCCAGTCGTCGTGCTTCCAGCACCATTAACCCCAGCCCTAATGAACCCGATAAGGAATCAATAACTGCTATTTTACCTTGGTGCATTTTTTGGGCTATTTGAGCTGACTGAAACGTTCCCGATAGCTTAGAGGAAAGGGTAATACAAAGTATTTCCGCAGCCT
>CAYMKM010000241.1:0-1676 GCA_964390985.1 uncultured Clostridia bacterium
CCGCAAATGACGATACCCTGTGGCGGGTAATTCAACGGGGAATGAAACTGTGCTGTTATTGCCTTTGGATCCGTTCGTATGCAGCTGATACGGTAGAGAACGGTTATTTGCATCGAGCAGCTTAAAGTATTCCACCTCAGCTGGCAGACTCATATTAAAGGTGATCACTTCGTGGCAGGGCATGCCCAGGGGGTTTACCACCCAAAGAGCATTGCCTTGGGGGGAAGCTTCTTGGTTAGTATTGGTGGCGTTCTCTCCCATACTACGGTTGACAAGGCTGGCAATGCTGCGGTTGGCGACAGCCTTGGCTAGGTCGTGGGCTTGCTGGGCTGGAGCTAGGGTATATTGGTCACTGTTGTAATTACTGCTAGCGATGAGTTGCTGACAAAGGAGAACCTGCTGCCAGGCATGATCAATATAAAAGTCAGGGTAACGTTTGCCAAATATCCAAGCGGCAGTGGCCCAAGGTTCAGCCCAGTATTGCAGTAGTTGTTCTGCCTCGTATAATATTCGCTGACACGCCGGCTGAGCACTTGCATAATGCGATTTGCATTCTGGCAGTGTCAGCGGGAGTGCGTCATCAGCAGTGGGCCAGTCCCATTGGTTAGTGAGTGAGTCCATTCGTGTATGTTTACGGATTAGTGTTGATTTTATCGATGATGATGCTTTTATAGCGTTATCTAGGCCTTGCGGGTGGGCCAGATTTATCAATTGAATACAAGCTGCATCTTTATGTGGAGTTAAAGAGGAGATAGGCCAAGGCCAGGTGTGTAGGTGAGCTATTGCTAATGTTGTATTAGCAGCACCCCGCCATTGCTCTAGTTGAATGGCGGTATGGGTAGTTACTGTTTCGCCTAGGTGGCTAGGATGAGTAAGTGCTCTGTGGTAAGAGAAGCCATGCATTATTTGTGGTATTTGCACAATAGGTATGGTGTTGAGCAATAGGCAGATAGCCTTAGAAGCACCAACCTGATTATGTGCAGCTCGGGCTAATAAAAGGTTTCGTACCAAAGTCTCGCCACTGGCAAAAAACCATGCCGGCGCTGCGTACCAGCAACCAATGTGTAACCAACCTTGTTGCATTAAGTTTTGCAACTCTAATTGTAGATCGGGGTGTGCTGGTATGTACCAATTGCACCAAGTAGCTAGATCATCGATATATACAGGAATACGTAACTGACCTTGTCTATAAGCGTCGATAACTTCATCTAAACGCTCCACCCAATATAGATCAGTTTCTTGATTATTTAAGCCATTGGCAATCCGTGGGAGCCAGGCTACTATCAGTGTCTCTGACATTGGCTGCCCCTGTCGTTTTTAAAATAACATTGCAAACGAAGGAAACTTCGCCTTTTTTGATATGCTTCCCTTCTGTATAGCCAGTGTTCGGTGTACGAAACCCGGTATCGGTGTAGGATCAAAAGGTTAGGCGTAACCATTTCCGATTAAACCTAGCGTTGGCGTCAGCGTTTTTACAGCGACAACAGCTGAATGGAACCGTGTACAAAAAGGGCCATATGAGATTGGCTCGAGTGAATCCTCGAGCATGAATGTAATTGCTATTGGTACGAATGCCCTGCTTAAGGCGCTATCCCTAAAAAGGTAGCGTCAATTCACCCTGCATGTGCTCGGTTAGATACTGCTCGGAAAATGGGTATTGGCCTTAGTTTTACACC
>CAYMKM010000242.1:0-1670 GCA_964390985.1 uncultured Clostridia bacterium
ACTATTTCGCTGCGCGCTTCGGCTTCATCCCAAAGTGAAGCCCGGTAGTTTACATCAAAAGATATTAAAGTACCGGTCTGTTTAAACTGGCGGATCATCTCACCAGCTACTTGCCGGACCTTTTCGCCTAGCGCCAAAGTGATGCCGCTGATGTGCGCCATGGTAGTGTTTGTATAAACCGAGGCATCGATCTCTTCGAGGCTTACAGTGGTGAATGATGAATTTGCCCGATCATACACAACTAGCGGTCGCCGTGGGGCGGCTCCGTTTTCATAATAATAAATGCCTAGCCGGGCTTGGCGATCGTCATCGTAAACAATGTAATCATCACTAACGCCGTTAAATCGGATCTGGTTTTTAATGTATTTACCAATTTCGTTGGCGGGTAATTTGGTGATCATGCCAGTACGCAGGCCTAATAAAGAAACACCGGAGGCTACATTTAACTCTGAACCACCGGCGCGCTTCTCAAAGACTTCCCCAGCTAAAATGCGTTCTTTGTGGGGAGGTGATAACCTAAGTAATACCTCGCCTAGGCTAAGCAGAGCAAATTCCTTTTCGTCGCTGGGGATGGTGAACATAAGGGATCATTCCTTTGCTGGTGGACCTTATTCAACCGGGCACTATATAAAACGGTTTTCGCTGCCAATGGGGGCATACCCTTTCGTTAATGCGTTAGGTGTTGCCGATACCACTGCCGTAAGCGTACTAGCAGGCGATAGGTGGAGAATGAGGGGGTAGCGTGCAAATCTTCTACCGGAACATCAAGCGGTACCTGTATGCCAGCAGCTTTGCGAGTGTATAGGATTTGGCTGGGATATATGCTGCGATGCCCAGCTAAAAGGTAACTGGCAATGCTAACGGCAGCGGCATATACGCCAATGTTAGGGCCAAACATTTCAATACCCATGATAATTGCCGAAATGGGTGTGTTAGCCGCACCAGCGGTTAGACCGACTAACCCCAACGCAGCCCCCATTGGTAGAGGTATGCCTAGCCATCCTCCTATTGCGGAACCAGCGGTAGCACCTATTACAAACATTGGTGTAATAACCCCACCACTATAACCAGACCCCAGTGTGACAGATGTAAAGAGTATTTTCCATATAAAGGCCAGTGCAGCCACTTGCACACCAGATAGCGTTAGGTTTAGCAGATCCGTGCTTAAACCAAGGTATTGCTGGGAAATGAGCGTGGCTAATAGTATTAGCACAAATCCACCAATGAAAGGTAACCATGGAGCGGGTAAGGGTATCTTATGAAATAGCTGGTGCATGTATTTCATCATTTCAATGAAAAGAAGTGCTACCAAGCCCATGCATATACCTAGCACCAGCATACGCAGTAGCGATAATCCGGAGATGGCCGGGTTTAGTAATGATGTGTATTGTGTAAAGTTGATACCTAGCCGCTGCACTACTTGTAAAGCGGTTACACCCGCTATAAATGATGGAAGTAGGTACTCGTAAAACATGCCACCCACTGCCAACACTTCAATGCCAAAGATGCTACCGGCAATTGGCAGGCCAAAGACACCGGCAAAGCCAGCGCTGATGCCACATACCGCCAGCTTACGGCGATCTTGATCGGTAAGCCGCAATGTATCTGCTATTAGGGAAGCTATGCCGCTACCAATTTGGGCAGCGGGGCCTTCTTTGCCAGCCGAACCT
>CAYMKM010000243.1:0-1652 GCA_964390985.1 uncultured Clostridia bacterium
CTCACACAGCAGGTACTGTATGAATGATTAATCCAGGCCGACGTATATGTACCGATAGGTCATAGCGAATTTCGGCCTTTTTAAACACTTCAGGCCAATCGGTTTTTGTCCATTCCTGCCAGGTGAGAAAGTAGCGGCGAAAGTGTTCGCCAAAACCAAACACATCACTACCCCAATTTTGCGCCTTTTGTAATGTTGAATCTAACCACACCTCTAGACTATAAGCTATAGCCTTCTCGATTTTAGCTACTTGTTGCGATGTCTCCAGAGACTCTGGTGAAATGGTAGTTATTAAGTCGGCCTCCACCTCTAGACTTAAGTCTATTGTAGCGCGGCCATTTTTAAAGCTGGTGCGGATAATAGGATGGCGAGATTGCGTTATACTCACGGTAAATAAATGACCAGGCTTGTTTATCTCTGAAACGGTTAAAGTGGCCTGATGTAGCTCGCCTTTTAGTATTCGATATGCGATGGTTTCATTACCGTTAAACTCGCCTACCATACGATCGCTACGGAAAATAGCTAAACCAGTCCATTCAGCCACATTACCACCCTGCCGGGGTAGGTAGCCAACTTCGTAGCTACCTACAGTACGTGTAGGTGCAGAGGGAGTGCTGGGGATTTGTTCTCCGTAGTGTTGTGCCACCTTTTGGGAGCGATCAATATCTTTTGATGCATCTGGGGCTGTAGGTCCACCTGCTTGTTCTCTTTCTTTTGCATTACGGGCGGCCAATACGGTTTCGTTAATAGATAAAATGCCTATAGCTAAATCGTTTCCAGTGTTATAAAGACGATTATATAGGTCGCCAACTCTAATGGCATCCGATAGTCCCGTTGCATCAGTTGAACGAGCCAACATTTCTACAAAACGACCTAGGTTAGCCTCCAGTACGGGGCGGTTCTCACGTAAAAATCTAATGGTATCACCTCGAACTATCAAAATAAACATCGTACTGCGGGTCTCTGGGAAACGAATTATTGGGGTAACGTGCTCTTCTATTCCTTCACGTGCCAACGCTTCTCCAATTAAAAGCATCCGCGTGTG
Source organism: uncultured Clostridia bacterium (assembly GCA_964390985.1). Lineage (GTDB taxonomy): Bacteria > Bacillota > Limnochordia > DTU080 > DTU080 > CAYMKM01. Next base: position 1,046 of record CAYMKM010000243.1, read on the forward strand.
CTCTAAACTAATACGTCGAGCAGTGTATTGCTGCATCATAGCGATGCCATCTAGCACTGTTGCTGCATCCACACTAGTACTTAAGTATAAATCTTGCGCTTGCCCGCCAGCTGAGGTACCGATAGCTTGACCTTGTATTTTTCCGACTAAACGCGGGATAGGTATGCGAACACCTACACGCACCTGATTTATGTTCGATTTATCGATTGCCAGTGATATCACATAAGCCGTTTCGTCCACCTCTAAAATGGGTTGGCAACCGCTACTTAATAAGGCTAAAGTTATGAGAAGGATGGTAAAAACTGTAGCTCGATTCATGCAGATTCCACCTTCTTTGACGATGGTTGGTGAGATTTGGCAATACTAATCAGAGCGATAATTATAGGTACCACTAAAGTGACAATCCCACCGCAAATTCGTATGATACGCCAGTTAAATAAGGCTGTGGCCATATAGTTACTTGGTAGAAAACCTAAAGCGAATACAAGTCCTGCATAAGGTATCACCAGCGGAGTGCTATCGACAATGCCAAATGTTTTTTTAAAAAGGTAGAGGCCACACATAAATACAATTGCCACTTTTAGTATTATCGCCAGGGCCCAAGAAA
>CAYMKM010000244.1:0-1649 GCA_964390985.1 uncultured Clostridia bacterium
GCGGCCAAACAAACCAGCATCACAAAAAGAGCGGTAATCGAGGTTTTGCATGATGCGGTGTATTTCGTGGCCTTTATAGCCTGCAGCTAACAGAGCGCCAACTATAGCTCCGGCCGAAGTGCCAGCAATATTATGCCATCTGTAACCTAGCGATTCCGCATAACAAACGGCTCCTACTAGGGCGATTCCTTTCACGCCACCTCCTTCAAACACGGCGTCGGCCTTCCTTATCTGCATATAGGCGCTCCTTTCGTAATGTGGTTGGCGGTTACAGGATATCCAGGTGGGGTATATAAGGCATCGTATGCAGGCGGTAAATATGGGTGATGAGTTGGCGATGTTGGCATGAGGGGGGCGGGGAGGGTGAAACGTGATGTAATCGGGAATCATTTATCTGGTGAGGTAAGGGGGTTCGGGGGAGTTAGGTAGGTTTTGGTGGGCTGTGGTGGCGGTAGTGGCGATAATGGCGGTTACATCGTGTTAAGGAGGTCGATTATATGCATAATTTATTAGGCGTGGTGGCAATTGCTGTAGACAATAGAGAACGTTCTGTACCAGCGGTACAGGAGATTTTAACTAAGTATGGTGAGGCAATAATCGGGCGGATGGGCGTGCCACATCGGCCTGCAGGGCTGCATGTTATTACAGTGGTGATGCAAGGCGAACCAGATAGCCTTACTCGGTTACATAATGAATTGGCTGAACTAAAAGGTGTACAAGTTACCAGTGCTAGGTTTACAAGTTAGCGGCGGTACTAAGAATGTGGTACGTACGAGAACGCGGCGGGTGGTGCAGCAACACTTGGGTGGAAGAGTATACAAAACGTGCCAAGTGAGATGGGCTCGGGTGATTCCATAAGCGCAAATGTAATTGCCAAAGGCTCGAACGCCCTGCTATAGGCGTTATCACAATAATGGTAGCTTCAATGCGCCCTCCATATGCTCGGTTAGATGCTGTCGTAGAAGATGGATACGGCATTATTTTTATACCTAATCCCTGTGGTTGGTGATGCGTGATAGCGGTAGGGAGGAATGGGTATGACTGGTAAGTGACAATAGCAGACGACGCAAAGTACAATATTTTTTTGAAACTTGTATCGTTGCGAGTGAGTATCTAACCGATAGCGTGTTAAATTGCCTACTTAAAGCGGCATGGCACTTATGAGTCCAGTATCAACTTCTAATTCGACCCCTGGCTGAGCCCCGGTTTATAGAAAATCTGTCAATAATTGGAAGCGACATTGTGCCAGATGATATGTGAAGTGTAAATTCAGATGGGGAGTAAACTCATGAGCGGAACAGAGTACAAAATGTGTCAAATGCGATGGACTCGGGTGGTCCGATGAGCATGAATGTAAATTCCATTGGTTCGAACGCCCTGCTATAGGCTCTGCTCTAAAGATGGTAGTATAAATGCGTCTTCCACATACCCGGTTACATACTGTCCAGAAATTGGGATTGGCATCAATTTAACACCAGCTTTGCGGGTAGATAACGCAAAGCAGGGAATTGCTCCTTGAGATAGGCCTTTCTAAAAACAAAAAAGCCCGCTACAAGGCGGGCTTTTGGTTAAGCTAAGAGTTAATCAAATGCATATTCTACTGTTACAGAGGCGGAAATAGTAACCTCGCCAGGTGCCACTTCCGTTGA
>CAYMKM010000245.1:0-1620 GCA_964390985.1 uncultured Clostridia bacterium
CCTTCTACTTGATACCATGTTTCAAACATGCGACGACCGTTAACACCGTGAATGGTAATACCTTTGAAGATGACATCCTCTGCTAAATTGAAACTAACATCACGCTTAGGAATACCAAGCAGTGCCGCCCAACCGCCGCTTCGTAACAAGCGAAAACCAGTACGTATACCGGCCTCATTACCAGATGCTTCAAGCATGACATCGTATCCTCGCCCGCCTCTGGTGTTGGCCCGTAATTCTTCTTCAATACCCGGTTGGCGGGGATCTCCCACTATATCAGCCCCCATGTGCCTAGCGAGCTCAAGCTTTTTGGGGTTTACATCGAGGCTGGCAATTTGCAGTGCACCTGCTGCCCTGGCTATGCTGGCAATAAGCATGCCTATTGTGCCAGCACCTATTATTAAAACTGTTCTTCCCGATACATTATCTACCATTACCGTATGCATGGCATTTCCCAAAGGATCGTGTATAGCTCCAACTTCATCGCTGATATTAGGATGCAAGCGCCATACGTTCTCCTCTGGCATACGAACATAATCTGCAAAGCAACCATTAATGTCTACGCCAATGATATCTACCTTGTCACAGATATGTCCTTGCCCGGTGCGACAGCAATAACAAAATCCACAACCTATATGCCCTTCAGCTGTCACCCGGTCACCTACACTAACATTGCGTACCGCGGCTCCCGTTTTTACTACACGACCCATAAACTCATGACCAATTATTGTACCTAGCTTCACCCGACTCTTGGCCCATTCATCCCAATCGTAAATGTGCAAATCTGTACCGCAAATGCCCACTTTATCCACTTGAATAAGCACATCACGCATGCCCACTTGTGGTATGGGAACTGTGGTCATAGTTAAGCCAGGAGCATCGGTTTCTTTAATAAGTGCACGCATTTCACCATTCAAAAGGACTCACCTCATTTTGGTTATGCATATACATTCTAATGTAAATACAATTTGTTCGATGAGTAAACTTATCGTATGTCATAAAATTAAAATGCTTATGCCGATGGTGTTTTGGGGCAAATGTGGCACTGTCTGCGTTAAGCATTTGCTCGCCACCCGTTCCTGCAGTGAGGTAATGTTTTATTCTGGTGCCCTGTGGATATGCCGTTGTTGATGGATTCCGTGGATAACCATCCGGGTTAACCACAGACTCCACAACAACTTGGACAAGTCTTCTTGTTGTGAACGAGGCTTGATCGGCCTCGTTCTTTTCGGACGACTTGCCCACATACCCACAGGTCCTACTGTTATTCTCTTTTTCGCTGGTGAATAAGGGCTGGAGGATGTAAGGATGTAACCGAGTGTGGCAGGAGGTTTGGCTGGCGGGCGTGGCACATTTCTTGGAAACCACACCGCATCGAACATCGGTTAAGCCAAAAGGCGCAAATCTGCCCTGGAAAATATGGGGTATCTAGAGAATCTACCACTTTTTTGCTGGGCGGGTGGTGCTGGTAGCCAGCCGCCACTAAATCGAGCAGTTACATGCTGCTCCTGTTCTGTTAAGCTTACTCCTTCCACCCACTCCTGGTGGGGTGCGGCAGGGAGTGGCACATTTCTTGGAAACCACAGCACATCGAACATCGGTTAAGCCAAAATGTGCAAA
>CAYMKM010000246.1:0-1602 GCA_964390985.1 uncultured Clostridia bacterium
TGGCCCATTGTGCGGCCGCAGCCGCGTTATAGTATGCGGCTATTGCCAGAGCACCTGCCCCGCGGCATCTATTTAAAGTGTACGTCCCGTTGGTAGTGGTAAGCACCACCACCTTATTGCTAACTACTGAACCTACATACTCCAATGGCGAATTACCCAATACAAATGAGCGCGGACGGTAGCCGCCACGCTCACCACCCAAAACAGCTTCTACACCCAACTTGGCTGCTTGTGCCCGCGCCGAAGCTAAACTAGCTACCGGCATTACCGCCTTAGCACCAGCCGCCAGGGCAGCAATGATTGATGTGCTAGCTCGTAGCACATCAATTACTATAACCGCCTGGTGTGGTTGCATTCCCTTTGCGGGCAGCTCACCAGGGAGCAACGCCACATGCAGCATCTTCATTACTACGCTCGCTCAATGCGTATTACGGTTCCAGCAGGCACTCGACGAAAGTCGGTAGCACCATCGCTCACTTTACCAAATACATTCACCGGGCTGGCTGGGCGTATCTCATCACCAATACTGGCTGGTGTCGGCCCCCAGAAAATGCAAAACGCACTACCCGGCGGCCAATAAGCCAAATCGCCCACACCCACTACATCCTGGCTATTCTCACCCGCCAAATTCACTGGAATAGAGAAGTATATTTCATCTCCCCACGTATTACCTCGTGCTTCTATTGGCAGGGCCTGCCAAATGGCATCTGCTGTGCTATTATTGTGTAAGACAGCTTCTTTCACCACATCACCAGCAGTAATAATAATGCGACGTTCTGCTGACAAATTCATTCCTCCTTACTTAGCCTCTTTCCTGATTAAGGCAGGACTGGAAGCTTAATTGCCGAATACAAAAGTGCTGCTCGGGAGGTGTTTTTATGCTAGTAACCCATACTCGCGTCAAGTTCTTAATATTATTGTTAGCCATCGCAACCTTATGTGTTGGTTGCGACGAGCGAGTGCGTGTAGTTGTGCCACCGCTAGCCCCTGTGGCAGGCATTAATACCATTGCCATTCTCGATTTCACCAATGCCTCCATAGACCCCGGCATCAGCTTGGAGTTAGCCGCTGAAATGGGCCGGGTGGTACAAGAATCCAACATGTACACTGTACTTGATCGCGTAACCACTGCTGCTGTTTTATCCAAGAACGGCATTCATCCAGCTGAGGCTGCTGACCGCACTACCGCCATTAGGCTGGGCCAATTGCTACAATGCGACGCCATTGTAGTTGGCGAAATAACGCACTATCTGGAGGATGTGTACCTGGAAGCCCCCTATAGAGTGGGCTCCACCGCTGATGGTAAAACCCCCACCTGGTTTGCGGGCATCACCACCTGTGTTCATATTACGGCCACCATTCGCGTAATTGAAACCCGCACCGGTAGCACTATATGGTCCAAACGGGTGAGCGAAGGTGCCGAAACAGGCACTACGAGAGTTTTAAACTGGTATTTCGATTCTCCTCCACCCGAATCGTTACTGCCAAAGCCCAGTAAAATCGAGGTTCCTTTTGTTCGCCAATTGGCGATTCAGAAAACAGTATTAGCTTTCGCCTCTGATATTCTACCCAGTTACCGTTATGAATGGCGAGAGAAGAACG
>CAYMKM010000247.1:0-1601 GCA_964390985.1 uncultured Clostridia bacterium
GCGACAAGCGCTCCCTCGCCCTCCTTTAACATACCACCGCCGACCATCGGTGGTAAACCGAATAGTGCTATCCCTATCGGTCCGACATAGCGTACTGCGGTTGGTTAGTTCTGAAAGAACATGAGCGCTAGGGTGCCCATAACCATTCGCTCCTACAGAAATAACGGAAACCAGTGGCTTAGTGGTAGAATAAAAAGGTTCATGCCAAGAATTTAAGGCACCTTGGTGTGGCACCTTCACCAACACCACTGGCTGCAAAGGCGTTTGCGCCAACAACTGTTCTAGCACGGCTGTAGGAGCATCGGCCATTAATAACACCGCCACTTCACCGTACACAACACGAACCACTACAGAAAGATCGTTCAGCGCCACACGCCCTGTTACCTGCTGCACTACCTCCTCTGGTGGCCAAAGTACCTCAATGCGCACTGCCCCTAACTGCAAAACATTGTTTTGCCTAGCTAACCGGTGATCTACGTTATTTTCCATTATCGCCTGCTGGTATTCTGTATAAGTGAGTGTTGACGCTGGCAATCCGTTATCCCATGCTGTTTTAGTCAAACCAGCTTGCAACACACCCGCTACACCACCTAAATGATCGCTGTGAGCATGTGTGTTAAGTACTGCAACCAATTCTCTTACACCATATCGGCGAAATAAAGATAACACAGTGCTAGACGCATCACCAACCCGATAACGCCCGCCAGCGTCAATTAACAAAGAGCGCCCGCCAGGTGCTTGCAGCAAAATGGAGTCGCCTTGGCCAACATTAATAAAGGTGATGCGCAACAACCTATTCTCGGAATATACAGATGCCCATACGGTTAAACATAAAAAAAGGGTTCCCGCTATACACCAGCTTCTAGCCGCCTGATGACCTATCTTTTGCCAGAATTCGGGTAGCCTCCGGTTATATAAGTAAATGGAGATGCCTACTAAACACAACCACCAACCCACAATAGTGATTGGAGAAGGTGAACCAACCTCTACAGAAGCCCAGGGAAACCTGGCTATGTAGGTAGCCACTGCTAGCAAACTCTGCGCTAATAACTCCGCAATAGTTAAACATGCCGCAGCTAACGGCAGTAAGTGACAAGTGTATAACAAGCAACTAGCTAAGCTAACCACCAAAAGAGCCAATGCCAAAGGCGCTGCCACTAGCGTAGCGGGAATGGACAACAGAGAAAACGTGTTAAAGTAACTAACCACAAAAATGACCGTGCCTGCTTGTGCGCCCAAACCAATTGTTAATACCTGTAGAACTCGGTTACGCAGCTTCCCCAAGCCACTCGCCGTTTTGGCCTTTGGTAATAAAGGACGCCCAATCAATAGTATACCGGCCATAGCTGAAAAGGAGAGTACCAAACCAGGGTCATTAAGCAATGCTGGGTTAATAACTAGCAAAACCAAAAGTGCGGCCGATAAAACGTTCCAAGGAGAAGGCGTGTAGCCAAATACCCGAGCTATACAGCCTGCTCCAGCTGCCAAATAGGCCCGTACCGCTGATGGGCGAGCACCAGCTAAAAGCGTAAAAGCGCCGGCTGCGAAAAGCCCAACCCATGTGCGCCAGCCAAAATGCCCGCCCAGCAACCACCAAACCA
>CAYMKM010000248.1:0-1587 GCA_964390985.1 uncultured Clostridia bacterium
CTATAAAAGACTTCTTTCGAAGGACGCAGTATTAAATGTTTAAGTCCGAAAAGCGCAAAGCCAATAGACACCAGCTGCAATAGATAACGGTAGACGCATTGTTATATATGCTCTACAGCTAAGGCAGTTTTAACGAGCGTACGGCCAAGTGGCACGCTTAGCAGGCAAATGTGCTTCTATGACGTAATGAATAGTGCGTGATATTCTCTGCCTGGTTACAGAAGCATATTCTTGGAGGTGCATCATGTCGAGCACAAAGACGACCACTATACGACCCCAATATAGGAAGAATAAATATGCAATGATTGGCCGCATTTTTATCCTGACGATGCTGATTGCACTCATGGTAGGCACGGGTTACGCCTCGTGCAATTCGCTGACACCTGAGGAGAGGCTTTCCCAGGTATTCACTTCGGATACGGTCAATGCTGACTGGTTTGCACCTGCTTTTCTCGCACAGGTTCCGGTCAACCAGCTGGAAGTCGTAATCAAGCAATATCTAGATATTCTCGGATCGTATCAACGTGCAGAGGGAATGGCTCCCAACTTTAAGCTTATCTTTAGTAAGGGGACAGTGGTGACGCAGATCGTGCTCGATGCCGAGGGTCGCATCGCTGGGTTCTGGTTGGGACAACCGGTACCGCTGATTGGCGGCATCGAAGAGGCCATTGCAGCCTTCTCTGATCTACCCGGTAAGGTGAGTGTGCTGGTCGCATCGGACACTGGCGTATTAGGAGCGATTAATCCAACCGACCCCATGGCTGTTGGTTCCGCATTCAAAATGGCTGTTCTCGCAGCGCTCAAAGATAAAATAAACGCTGGCGAATTGGCCTGGCACACCGTCATGACTCTAGAGGCGAAGCACATTGGCTTACCTTCCGGTATTCTACAGGACTGGCCACTCGGATCGCCAGTGTCGTTGCAAACACTGGCGACGCTGATGATCTCCATTAGCGATAACACGGCCACCAATATGCTGATTGATGTGGTTGGACGGGAGACAATTGAAGCTTATACCTTGTTGAACAAGCCGTTCCTTACGACCCGCGAGGCCTTTGCCTTAAAGAACCCGGAGAACGGCGTGCTTCTCGACGCGTACCGCCAAGGCGATGAACAGGCTAAACGCAGACTCCTAGATCAGATTCAGAACGCGCCTCTACCAAATGTATCCTTATTCATAGGTGGTCCGGTAGCGATTGATATTGAGTGGTACTTTTCCGTGATGGAACTGGCGAACCTGATGGCTTACGTGCAGGACTTGCCGCTGATGTCAGTCAACCCAGGGGTGGCGACCGCCGCCGACTGGCAGCGCGTTGCATACAAGGGTGGGTCGGAACCAGGCGTCATCAACCTGACTACCTGGTTGGTTAGCAAATCAGGCAAGAGCTATGTGGTGAGTGCCACTTGGAATGATTGCGCACAGCTTGATGAGAATCAGTTTCTTAGTCTCTACAGTGCGTTGCTAGAGGCTTTACATCAGCTTGATTAACCGTTCAAACGGCAAAACACTAGTAGTGCAAGGGAGGCAAGGAAATGACAAGATCTATCCAGATTGTAGTGGTAGCAATTGTTGGTATGCTCGTATCA
>CAYMKM010000249.1:0-1572 GCA_964390985.1 uncultured Clostridia bacterium
AGACAGTGGCATACGTCGTGGCATGCTTATTGGCTTACAACAAGCTGTACAGAGTCTAGGTGTCGAAGCTACATTCGTCGTCAGGTGACACCATAGGATTGTCAAGTCTGCCCAATACTGAGGGAAAGAGGAGTTGAGGGTGATTTTAGTGCGCCGCGTTAAATCACCAAAACGCATTATTGTAGTCGGTGATATCCACGGTTGCTTGGAGGGATTTCTTCGCGTTTTACGTCTAGCGGGCTTGCTTGATGAGAGAGATAGGTGGCAGTTTGGTCCGGGCGATTACCTGGTGGTGTGTGGCGACATGATTGATGAAGGTGGCTCTTCTCGCGAAGTAGTCGCGTTGATTCGCTCCATGCAGCATGAGGTGTTAGATCGAGTCATTGCTCTAATGGGAAACCACGAGTTACTTCTATTGCGCACACTTTTATCAGGTTCCGGTTCGCTCAATTGGGAAACCACACGAAGTTGGGCTGGTGTGGACCAGGCGCTCAAGGCATTTTTAGATGATAATGCCATTCCATCCATTAGCACTAGGGTTATCCAACAGAGTTTTCAACATACATTTGTGACTTCGGGTAGTGTAGAGTACCCTAAGGACTATATTGCAGCCTGTGATAAGATACCTAAGGCAGCGGCCAAAGCTGCTATTAATTTGCTTCGTAAAGCAGTTGTGGAGGATGGAACGCTCTCATGGCTATTAAAGTTACCCGTCGCCGCTAAGGTAGGTGAATGGGGCTTTTTCCACGGAGGGCCACCTAGCGGGTTTTCTGGAAGTATCGCTGAACTAAACCTGAAATTCGCAGATCACCTTTCTGCACGAAAATGGGACAGCCCTTTATTGGATCCCTATGCAGGAAGAGAAAGCCCTTTGGCCACCCGAGGTTGGATACGGGATGGTGAGGAGGTTGTAGATAAGCTGCTTTATACTTTTGGTATAAATCACGTTGCATTTGGCCATTCACCCGGAGCAATCAACGGCATTTTCGGCCGGCTCGATCAACGCTGGGGTAAAGCTTTTAAGGCAGACACTTACTTCTCCCTAGGTGTAGAAGGCTATCTCGAGATCGTAGATGGTGATGTATGGGCTAGGTACACAGACGAGGGGCACCATGTCTTTCGGAAGCTCTACCCGAATCAACCTGCTTTACCGCAGGCAGAGTTGCTGTGGTCTACTTAGCAATTATCTGACGATGACAGACGGCGGTGTGCTTAATGATTTATGAGCTACAAAGAAAAGACTTCGGCCTAGCAACGCACTTGGTTGCCGACCGTTGTAACGTTGAGGCAAAATCAGTTGTCGAAGGCAATAACCCGGGTTGGGTATTTGTCGATGATCCTGGCCAACCGACAGTTGCGTTCATCTGGTCAAAAGGGATCGATGGATTCTATTTGATCGGTAGTGAGGGCAATGAGCAATTTAACACTTATCTCAATGAATTTGTTGAGTTAGTAATAGTTCCAAGAGCAAAGGCACTTGGCTACGAGTGGTTCGAAATCAGCGGCATGACGGATACCTGGGATGCCCTTATTAAAAATTTGTTTGGGAATAGAGAGGGGTTCACTCATTGG
>CAYMKM010000250.1:0-1565 GCA_964390985.1 uncultured Clostridia bacterium
GTTTGTAGCCCTTGTGCACCACTCTAATTCACTCCCCACACCGCTAAACTCCACGGCAGTATACTAAAACAGCCAATTCCAGAACCTGGTTATTAGGCCTTCCGTTTGCTTGTTGCCTAACGTACCCACACCACTGAACGTAATTTGTGCATCGGCTATAAAGGTAGAGATAACCGTGTTGTCCAAACTGATATCTTCCTGTCGTATTACCCCGGTTAAAGTGATCTCTTGTTTTTCGCCGTTAACCAGTATGGTTTGCCGACCTTCTATTTTCAAACGCCCATTCGGCATAATTTCTTTCACTTCCGTGGTAAGCTGGGCACGCAGGCTACCGCCACGGGTAGTCTTACCGCTGGACCTTACACTATTGCCAGTGTCAAAATCAACAGCGGCGGATTCCATAAACACACTGGCACCTACCGCTACATCGGCATCCACCCCGCTGTTTTTCTTAGCTTCTGTGCCCGCTGTCTGTGAGGCTTGCGCCTGCTCAACAATTATTACCACTACCAAGTCGCCCACTTCCCACTTCGTAGGCAAAACACTGTAAAGCGACCTGGCATTGTTGTTCCATAACGATTGCGCTTGCACCGATTCTCCTGCCAACCTGCCAAACAAAGAGAACAGCATTATAGCTGGTAAAATTAATCGCAATAATATTTTCGAACGCCGGAAGTCCATTGTTTCCCTCCCGTATATTAATCTATTGCTACCGTATCTTTGGCCACCAGTGTACCGTGTAATAGCTTACCCGTGCGCACATTTACCACCGCCACTTGCCGGCCTAACCAAGCATCGTGCTGCAGGCGACCTACATCTTCCACCTTAACCATGCCAGTGGCGAACACCAGCCGCACCAACTCTCCGGCGGCAGCCAGCGGTATATACTCTGTGTTTTCTTTAGTAAGCACTGTCCCCGCACTAAGCGGTCGTAACAGCCGAAGTGCTGCTAATTTCTCAGCCTCCGCCCGGCTTAGGGGCGTACCGTTAATAGAGGCCAAATCGCGCTGCTCCCACGCCACGGCACTAGCTGCTAATTGTGCATGTTTATCCATCGATTTTGCCAGCACCGCCACTTCCACCGTGGCATTCACCGTACAACGCACATTCAAGCGTTTTTGCACAGCTCCGCCACTCCAAATCTCAAACAGTAGCGATGTTGACCCGGCAGCCCAGGTTTGGGCGGCATCAGCCAGCTGTATTTCGTAGGCAGCAGCCTCACCCGGTATTATGATTGTTTCGGGTAGCAGTGGACAGCTGATTGTGGCCGTATCACCTAGTGAAGCATGCAGCAACACTTGCGCACTGGTCAATAGCTCCTGCCCTGGCACAACTGTGGCCGCCGTATGCACTTGCAACATCTGCGGCTCGCTAATTAACTGCACCGCTGCATCGCTAAAGCCCACTTGACGCAGACGCACCCTTATTGAACCGGCGAACAACGTGCGGCTCGCTCCAGGTAGCGCTGCCCGGCCTACACTTAAATTGTGTAGCCTGGCGACCACATCAGTATCGCCATTAGGCACTGTAATGTTGGCTATCTCCCCTAGTAGAATATCGGGACC
>CAYMKM010000251.1:0-1553 GCA_964390985.1 uncultured Clostridia bacterium
GTTCTGTTGACAAGATACCCACTCTAGCTCTAAAATTGTTTAAAGATACTATAACATAGCTATGACCAGGAGTAGTAATCGGTCGTGTAATGTCAGAGAGCTGACGGTGGTGCAAGTCAGCAAGTCATTACCGATGAACTCGCCTGCGAGCCTTGCGTTGTTAAGCACGGGTGCTCCCGTTACAGAGCACACCAAGTGGGTTCGAACTGAACCAATTAGGGTGGTACCGCGGGAGTAAACACTCTCGTCCCTATGTGGGCGAGAGTGTTTTTTTATAATCGAAGCATAATGGGCATTGTGTCAATGAATGAATACGCGGGAGGTTTTAACATGCACGCCAATGGCGCGGAAAACGGGAGAATGGGCGAGTATAACCCAACGATTATTGAGCAGAAGTGGCAAAAATACTGGGATGAGCATAAAACATTCCGTACACCAAACCCTTCAACGCGACCCAAATACTACGTGCTCGATATGTTTCCGTACCCTTCCGGCGAGGGCTTGCATGTTGGCCATCCCGAAGGATATACAGCTACTGATATTCTGGCACGATACAAACGCATGCGCGGATACGATGTGCTGCACCCTATGGGTTTTGATGCTTTTGGTTTACCCGCTGAGCAATTTGCTCTAGATACGGGAAATCATCCGCGGGAATTGACCAATAAAAACATCGCTACCTTCCGCCGTCAATTGAAGTCTATTGGCTTTTCATACGATTGGGATCGTGAATTTTCAACCACTGATCCTGATTACTACCGATGGACACAGTGGATATTTCTACAGTTATACAAAAAGGGCTTGGCTTATATGGCTGAGATCCCAGTTAACTGGTGCCCAGCTCTAGGTACAGTCTTAGCCAACGAAGAGGTAATCGATGGCAAAAGTGAACGTGGTAGCCACCCTGTTATCCGTAAACCTATGCGGCAATGGGTGCTAAAGATTACCGAGTATGCTGAACGCTTACTGGAAGACCTAGAGGAGCTCGATTGGCCAGAAAGCATTAAGCAAATGCAACGCAACTGGATAGGTCGCTCGGAAGGGGCTGAAGTGATATTTCCCATTGCCGGGCAACCTGGAGTATCCATTACCGTTTTCACTACTCGCGCCGATACTCTCTTTGGCGCTAGCTATTGTGTATTAGCACCCGAACACGAGCTGGTGAACCGTATCACCACCCCGTACTACCAAAAAAGCGTGGCAGATTATCAGGCTCAAGCAATGCTAAAAAGTGATTTGGAGCGTAGCGAACTATCCAAAGAGAAAACAGGCGTATTTACCGGAGCTTACGCCATAAACCCAGCGAACAATCGACCACTACCCATTTGGGTAGCCGATTATGTATTAGCTGGCTACGGTACAGGGGCTATTATGGCAGTTCCCGGTCATGATGAACGCGACTGGGAATTTGCCCGCAAATACGACCTACCTATTATTGAGGTTGTCGCTGGTGGCGATGTTGAAAAAGGGCCCTATATTGACGATGGCTCTATAGTCAATTCCGGTATGTTGAACGGGTTAAGTGTAAAAGAAGCCCAGGAGAAAATGGCGGA
>CAYMKM010000252.1:0-1552 GCA_964390985.1 uncultured Clostridia bacterium
CGTGGAGTTTAGCGGTGTGGGGAGTGAATTAGAGTGGTGCACAAGGGCTACAAACAGAGTGCTAAAGTGGCATTTATTATATGGGTGTTAATGTTGTGTGTGTGTTATGGCGGGTTAGCGAGTGCAGCGGCTGTGCCAGATGAAGCAGCGGCATCGCCAGACCTTGAAGTACGCATAAAGGATATAGCTCGCGTTAAAACTGCACGCCATAACCAACTTGTGGGGTTAGGCTTAGTGGTAGGTTTAAATGGTACCGGCGATGGAGCCAACAGCCAGGCTAACGTAGAGATGGTCACCAATATGCTGCGGCAGTTCGGTGTTAGCGTAGATGCTAAGTTTATGCGTACGCGCAATGTGGCAGCAGTGATGGTGACGGCCGATTTGCCGGCGTTCGCTCGCATGGGCGATATGGTGGATGTAACTGTAGCCTCACTGGGCGATGCTCGTAGCTTAAGCGGCGGCTTATTACTGCAAACGCCGCTGCAAGGGGCAGATGGGCAGATTTACGCTGTGGCGCAAGGGCCAGTGGTAATAGGTGGGCAAAGCGATGCGCATGGCAGGATAGTGCGCACGCACTCGCTCACGGGCCGGGTGGTTGGCGGGGCTATTGTTGAGAACGAGATTTACACCAACGTATTGGAGAACAATACACTCACCCTGGTGTTGGCCGCCGCCGATTTTAGCACGGCTAGCCGGGTGGCTGCGGCCATTAACACGGCGGTAGGCGAACAAATAGCGCAAGCGTTAGATGGCAGTAGCATTGAGGTACAGGTGCCGGAGGCGCTTTTAGGGAATGCGATCGACTTTTTAGCGGCTATTGAAGAGCTGCCAGTGCGTCCTGATGCGCCAGCTCGAGTAGTAGTGAACGAGCGGACTGGTACAGTGGTAATAGGCGGGCGGGTACGGGTAGCACCAATAGCAGTAGCGCATGGTCAACTGAGTGTGCGCATTGCGCAACCGCAAGCTACAGGCACTTCAACTTCAGGCAGTGCTGCTCCAATTTGGCCGCCTACATCTAGCAGCGATCAGTCAGTGTTGCTTAGTGGAGCTAATGTAGAGGATGTAGTGCAAGGGTTGAACGCCATTGGCGCCACACCAAAAGATATAGTTGCCTTATTGCAGGCCATCAAAGCGGCGGGTGCTCTCTTTGGCGAGCTCGTAGTGATATAAAGAGGTGTGATCTATGGCTACCGTTGGTTACGAATGCATACTGCAGGCCCATAAAAACGATGCTCAAACGATACTGACGAATTACCGCAAGGCGTTAGCCAAAGCGATAAACACTACACCGCAGCGCTCCTTTGCTAGCGCTTTAGCGGCAGCGCAAGTGTGCGAGTACGATGCCGACACACCGCCGCCCGATAGTGCCGGGCGCGATACGCAAATTCGCTGGGCGGCCCAGCAGCTGGAATCGTTCTTTTTGCAGCAGATGTTGGCTGGCTTTCGCCGTACAGTGCCGGAAGGCGGCATATTAGGTGAGCGTTCCTTTGCCACCAATACATATGAGGATATGCTCGATGCCCAACGGGCGCAAGGAATGGCTCTAGCTGGT
>CAYMKM010000253.1:0-1543 GCA_964390985.1 uncultured Clostridia bacterium
CTTTTATGATCAGTTCTCCCCTTATTAACCCGGCAATTTTTACCATGACCGCCGGTGGCATGGGTATGGAAATGGCCTTGGCTCGCACTATTACAAGCTTTGCATTGGCGGTGGTGGGCGGGTGGTTAGCTGGGCAATGTGAAAAACGATGGGGATTTGCCGAGGCCTATTTACGGCAAGAAGATACCGCACCTTTGCATGTACCGCTGCGCCATTATCGTAAATCGCTAGATGGCTTGCGGAGTGGTAGGTTTCATCGTATATTGGCCGGTAGTGAAAAAGCCGGTGTTTGGTTACGCAACTTTGGTTTACAAATTAAGTTTGCAAGTCGTTTCTTCATTTTGGCGTTAATAATATCGGCTGGTGTACGGGAATTGGTCTCTCCTGCGTTGGTGATGCAAACGGTAGGAGAGGCCTCTATGTATTCCATAATGTTGGCAGCAGCTGCTGGTATTCCCTTTTATACATGTGGTGGAGCGGCCATACCTATGATGCAGGTGTTAGCTAGTATGGGTATGAGCAGGGGAGCTATTTTAGCATTTTTCATAACGGGTCCGGCCACTAATATATCGACAATATTCACTTTGGCAACCCTGTTTAAAAGGAATTTTTTAAGCCTTTATTATGCAGTTACTTTAATTGGGGCTATCGGTGCGGGCTATTTATATCAGTGGTTGTTTTAGGAGGTAGGAGATGAAAGTGCGAAAACCTACACAAAAACGGTGGTTATGGTATTCGGTAATAATTAGCCTGGTTCTCCTTGTAGTGCTGGACTTACACTCCGCAGTGGCGCTTAACGCCAGTAAAGGGTATCAGCTAATTTACCCGCTGGCACAGGTGCAACGGCAAGCACCATGGGATGAAACTACTGTGGCGGTGGTACGTACCAACACACCAGGTATGCCTAATCCGGTAAATCCCGATGCATTAGGAAATCGTATTACCACCCAACAGATTGAACAGATGGTGCGCTTAGCAGTAGATATGACCGGTGGCATGAAAAAAGTGATTTATGCCGACGATAAACTGGTATTAATTAAACCTAATTGGGTAACCGCAGAAAAGTCCGGTAGCGGTGCCATAACCGATAATCGGGTTGTTAGAGCGGTAATCAAACTGGTTTATGAAGCCAACCCCAATGCTGAAATTGTAGTAGCCGATGGTCCAGGGGGATGGATCGACACCTATTTTGCCAGTAAGTATCAGAATAAGGCTAAAGTCGTAGATGGGCTGACCATTAATGGTTATCGGCAAATGGTTGCCGAACTGCTCAACGATGCATCGATGCCAGGGTTAAAACTACGGTTAGATGATTTGAATGTACCCATATCTAACACGGTTTTAACCAGCATACCAGGTGGTGGGTGGTATCAGGATGCATATTGGACACATAAATTAGTTGCTGAAGCCGATAAAATAATATCGGTTCCAGTGATGAAAATACACGGCACACGCATCACTGTTAGCATTAAAAACAACATAGGCATTGGTGCTGGTTCGCGTTACGGGTGGTCTAAATCGGGGTTAGATCACGACCCGGCTG
>CAYMKM010000254.1:0-1530 GCA_964390985.1 uncultured Clostridia bacterium
AACGTGCCGCTAAATAGTTACGTAACCAATAAAGCTGCTTTAGAGTGATACCCAGTGCTCCGTTGTTCATGTTGGCATAGTTACCTGCAAAGCAAGCTATTTGCCGACAACTGTCGCGGCATATATCCTCTGGTACGCCCATTTTTCGCCCGTATAATTCTTTTATGCGTGGTACTATTGCCAGGGCTACTAATAGGTAAAACACGCTGGCGTTTTCATCTAGTGCGGCTGTGAGATCAGGCCATTCCTTCATTTGTTTGTAATCCATGTGTTCAATTAGTAATTGGTGGCAGTGCCAGGCCAGTTGTAGCAGAGCTTTGTTAGCTTGTATTTGCTGGCATGTATCCACTAGTGTTTCAGCAGCCGTTGCCGGTAGACCACAGTAGCTGGCGCTGGCCACTGCTACCTCGGCATTTAAAAACCGTGGGTAAGGGGTAGGTAGCGTGTTCATTGATTCGTCCCAGTGTGGTTGCATTAACTCTAATGCATCGGGTACATTTAACTGCTGCAGAACTTGAATTAACGACATATGTTTGGACATATAAAAAGACTCCTTTAGGATTGAAAGGCCTGCTGAAGATGGCTGGCGGCTAGCGCAATAGCCTGCTTGCCGGCATCGAGTAATTGCATGTGCACTAAAAAGCCGTGAATCATACCTGCATACTGTGTGCATTCCACAGGTACACCAGCCTCTTTTAAGCGGGCAGCATAGGCTTCGCCATCATCGCGCAAAGGATCATACTCAGCGGTGATAACCAAAGCTGGCGGCAGAGAGTGCAAATCAGCACGTAGAGGGGAGGCATAGGGGTTGGCCCCACTCGCTTCATTGGGCAAATAGTGTTGCCAGAACCACTGCATGGAGCGTTTGGTGAGCACGTAACCTTTAGCGTTTTGCTGGTACGATTCAGTCTCAAAGTTATGGTCGGTAACCGGGTATATCAGCAATTGATGACACAGTTTAGGCCCCTGACGATCCCGGCACAGCAGTGCGGTTACAGCAGCTAAGTTACCGCCAGAGCTATCACCACCTACAGCTAGGCGCTTTGGATCACCGCCAAAATTGGCGGCATTAGCCGCTGCCCAACAGGTGGCAGCAAAGGCATCTTCAATGGCAGCCGGAAACTTATGCTCAGGTGCTAGCCGGTAATCGACAGAAACCACTATACAACCAGCAGCATTGGCTAAAGCCCGGCAGATGTGATCGTGGGTATCTACGCTATTTAGCACCCAGCCACCGCCATGAAAGTATACCAATACGCCCAATGGTCCCTTAGCTGCTGGCCGATAAATGCGTACTGCCAAATTGCCACCTGGACCGGGAATTACCCGATCTTCAATATTAGCATTTGCTTCAGGTACTACTGGTAAGCGTACCCGGCTACGTGCTTGCTGTGGTGTTTGCTCCCATACTGGTGGGCCCCCCAAGGCTGTTAATTTGGCCATAAGAGCGGTAACTTGTGGATGTAAGGACATATAAACGGCCTCCGTTATAATAATTGGGGTAAATCACGAACAACAATATCAATTGCT
>CAYMKM010000255.1:0-1514 GCA_964390985.1 uncultured Clostridia bacterium
GTAGATAATGTCTTTACTGTGTTGCGCAAATATCTCGATGTCGCTCCGCATGAGTACGATGTGCACGTTAACTTTCCTGGTGGAATGCCAATAGATGGCCCCTCGGCAGGTATTACCTTAGTAACAGCCGTGTATTCAGCCATTAAGGGTATTCCCGTAGATAACACCGTAGCCATGACCGGAGAAGTCTCTATTAGGGGTTTAATTCGACCGGTAGGAGGCGTTGTAGCGAAGCTAGAGGCAGCTAAGCTCGCTGGTGTACGTAAAGCGTTTATTCCGCAAGATAACTGGCAAGATTCATTTGCCAATAGTGATGGTATGAAAGTTATTGCCACAACACGCATTGAAGAAGCGGTTTTTGGTGCTCTTGTCCGGCAGCCATCGGCGGTAGTAAATGGTACAGCCACGCTATAGATAGGTTATGGTAGAATAGAGTGAGTTATTAATTCATCACTCTTAGAGGTGTTTCATGGCTGCTAATACACGGACAACCCGCAGTGGCAAGCAGTTGCCATTGCTTTCGCTACGCGGTTTGCTTGTTTTTCCTAACATGGTTATGTCTTTTGAAGTTGGCCGCGAACGCTCCATAAGAGCGTTAGAAGCTGCTATGCTGCAAAAGTCCAATCACATTATTTTGGCTGCCCAAAGGGAGGCAATTCAAGATAATCCTGATCCGGATGAGATATACCACACTGGTACAGTAGCGCAAATCAAGCAGTTAATGACTTTACCTGACAACCGTGTACGGGTCTTGGTGAAGGGGTTATATCGCGTTCATGTGGAAGAATTTACTCAAGTTGATCCATATTATAATGTAATTGCTAAAAAGTTGTCTGAAGGTAAAGCCAGCGGGCCAGAAGTGATAGCCCTTATGCGAGCCATAGTGCAAGAACTGGAAACTTATTTACAGCTTACCCGCAAATCATCTGATGTGTTTAATGCCATAAGTAGCCTAAGTGATCCCAGTTTATTAGCTGATTCTGTAGCAGCACAGCTCGATATAAGTGTAGAAGAGAAGCAATCTTTACTAGAGATACCTTCTTTGGCGGACCGCTTGGAAAGAATATATGCCATTTTGGTGCGCGAATGTGAAATTCTTGAAGTAGAAAAGCGCATTAAAATGCGGGTGCGCAAGCAAATAGATAAAGCGCAGCGTGAATACTACCTGCGTGAACAAATGAAAGCCATACAAAAAGAATTAGGAGAAAGCGACGATAAAACCGCCGAAATACAGGAACTGCATCGTAAAATTACCACTGCTCGCCTACCCAAAGAGGCCCGCGAAAAAGCAGAGCACGAATTACAGCGGTTAGAGCGCATGCCTCCTATGGCGCCAGAATCGGTAGTAGTCCGTGGTTACTTGGATTGGATGGTCAACTTACCGTGGAGTAAAAAGACAAAAGATCGGCTCGATTTACAGCTAGCAGAGCAGATATTAAATCGCGATCATTACGGTTTGGACGATGTAAAAGAGCGTATTTTGGAGTTTTTAGCCGTCCGTCATTTGGCCCCAA
>CAYMKM010000256.1:0-1509 GCA_964390985.1 uncultured Clostridia bacterium
AACGCATTGGTAGTATTGATGGGCGCCGTCTATTGCGCACATCCTTACTCTCGTTAACAGCCTCTGCTTGCATGGCTGTATCTGCTGGTTTAAGCGCCCGCTGGGCTGCTCGCTATGCTGGATCAGTGGGGCTAGCTGTCCGCGGGGCCGAAGTAGCGGTCGGTGTGGGTGTAGGCGTACTTGTCTACTTTACCGTTGCTTGGTTGTTGCGAATGGACGAAATAACACTTTTGCTTCAAGCTCTGCGTCGCAAACGCCATACCACTTCAGGGTCGACCACCTAGCGGCGTGGGTGCTTGCGAGTGAGGCGGTGTAACCGATATTGGCTGTGTCAATGGTGTCGGCTTTGCTAACGGTGGTTGCACCGCTCCTTGCCTGGCCGGAGTGGTTTGCGTGGTTGGAGTGGCTTTAGTAGCTGGAGTGACCAACGGCCTATAATCAGGGTGCGACACCTCCCCCAACATACTGGCCACTGCATCAGCTAACAACTCCGCACCTCGTATAGCCGCTGATTCTTCATCCAGGTAATTTCCCATCTCCAGTAAAACCATATTTGGATGTAAATGCTGATTATAACGCGTATGGCCGGCAATAAGTGGAGAACGCCGCAATAAACCGGGGTGTATCTCCTCCATTTTGTCAGCGAGTGTTTGGGCAAAGTGCATGTTTTGCTGCCAATTTGGATGTAGCGCTTCCCTGTATTCTATCGGTTTGGTGGCTAATACCAGCACTTGCGCTACCTTTTGACCACTAACCATCCGCATAAACGATGCATTCTCTGCACCATCGCGGTGTATATCCAGTACTATTTTGATACTAGGATAACGTTGCAGTATTTCAGCCACTGTACGAGCCGAATTGCTATAGGCCTGAGTAAAACTAGGAAAATCATGGATCGCTTGCGAGTGTATAACCGGTATACCATAACGCGTGCTAAGAGTCTGGGCCAAGGCTGAACCTACCCGCACCACTCCGGTATTTGTTGTGTTGTAACTGTGATAACTAGTTGAACCAGCCGTTGCTATAACGCTCTTATACATTTCCGATGTATGAGTGTGAAATATCAGTATCAGCGGTTCTTGTCCCCATTTAGCATCAGTTAAGTAAACTCCTGCTGACGACTGACCAGCGTTGGCCGCATCACTAGACGTACTGTTGGTAGCATTGGCTGCACCCGGTAAATGGGTCACCAATACGTGTTCTGCTTCCTGGCCAGGAAGCATCGCCGATAAAAGGGTTTGTGGACGCGACAAATCAAAACCGGTAACAACGTATATCCAGCTTCGCAAAGTATGTCGCCACCCTACCGGGCCGGGCCCCTCTACTCCGGCACCCAGTGTTCGTGGTAACACTAAATTTATTATTTGGCGCGCTTGCCCGCTGGTGAGTTGCCTGGTATTGAGCGCCAGGCTACTCCAACCGTAATCGCCACCAGCAATACCAAAGGATAGCAAAGAAAAGAATGCCATCCGACCGTACATCATAATAATTACAACCAACATGACAAGC